>NZ_REFU01000002.1:600000-861015 GCF_003688915.1 Rhodococcus sp. SBT000017 | reverse complement strand
GGCTGTACCGAGCCGTCGGTTCGTACAGCGATGCGCGTCGACCACCGACGCGTTGGGACGGGCATACGTCAAGACGGTCGTGTCCATGGCGCTGGGCGCGAACGTGACGAACATGTGGGGCCGGACGATCATCGGGACTGGGTGCGCAACGATGCGGTGGTCAATGCCGAGAAGTTGCGTGGCACAGCGCTGTCATCCCAACGGCAGCGGACTGGCCGGGGCATCGGACACTCTCGACGGCACCAATCCCAACGGACCCGGCTTCGTGTTGCTCAACCAGATGGTCGTGGGCGGTGCCATCGAGGTGGCGACCGGAGACTGCACTCGCAGGCTGAAGACGGCCCTCGAGCAGCTCGACATCCCGGCACACTTCGAGTTGCGTGACCGTGGCACCCACTCGTGGGGCTACTGGCAGGACGACCTGCACGATTCCTGGCCGATGTTCGAGGACGCTCTCGCTGCCTGACCGTCAGTTGCGAGCGAGGTGCCGCCACAGAAATTCGTAGGTCAACGCCGTTTTGAACGCCAACTGCGCATTGTCCGACGCCCCGCCGTGCCCGCCTTCGATGTTCTCGTAGTAGCTGACGTCGTGACCGAGTTCGGCCAATCGAGCCGCCATCTTGCGGGCGTGTCCGGGATGGACGCGATCGTCGCGGGTGACGTAGCGATCAGAATCGGCGGATACCGACGCTCGGATGCGGACACCACGTTCTGGTACGGGGAGTACTGCGAGATGAACTCCACTCGTCCGGGTCGTCGGGGTTGCCGTACTCGGCCACCCAGGACGCGCCGCGAGGAGCAGATGGTATCGCTTCATGTCAGTAGTGGGACCTGACATACCAACGCGCCGAACAGTTCCGGGTACTTCGTCACCATGATGCCCATCAGCAGGCCGCCGTTGCTACCACCCTGTGCGGCCAACTGTTCGGTGGTGGTGATCCCTCGGGTGACGAGATCGCGTGCGACGGCGGCGAAGTCCTCGTGCACCAGATGGCGTCCGGCGCGCAGTACCTGGGTGTGCCAGGACGGCCCGTACTCACCGCCGCCGCGGATGTTCGCGACGACGTAGGTGCCACCACGTTCGAGCCACGCCCGTCCGGTTGCGCCGCTGTAGCCGGGCGTCATCGAGATCTCGAAGCCGCCGTAACCGTAGAGCAGTGTCGGTCCGGGCCGGAATCGGCGCGTCGGACCACGAAGTAGGGGATGTCGGTGCCGTCGTCGGACCGGGCGAAGAACTGTTCCACCGTCAGCCCGTCGGCGTCGAAGAATGCCGGAGCCTGCTTGAGGACTTCGAGTTCGCGCCCACCGTGCCCACCAGCAGTGTCGCCGGCGTCAGATAGCCGGACGAGGAGAGGAAGAACTCGTCGCCGTTCTCCTCGGCGTCGGTGCCGATGATCTCGGTGGAGATCAGGTCCGACAGTCCGTCGACGGTGGTGCTGACCCACTCGTTCGTGCGAGGGGTGAGCACGTGCAACTGCGTCCGTACGTCCTGCAGCGTCACCAGCAGCAGATGATTCTCGGTCACGCGTACTGGTGCAGTGACGTGTGCGCGTCCGGGGCGAAGAGGACGGTGAGAGCGATTGTGCCGGAAATGAACTCGTCGAAATCCGCAGCCAGCAGTGCGCCGGCCGGATAGGTTTGCTCGCCGACCGTCCACGGCGTATCGTTCGGACCAGCAGCCAGTTCTCGTGCACCGAGGTCGACGCGTCGGTCGGCGTCGGGATCCGGGTCAACGCAGATCCGTCGAGGACGTAGGTCTCGGAGTTGTAGAAGTCGGTGGCACGCTGGACGAAGTCGCGCTCGAATCCGGCGTGCGATCGTGCCAGGCGGAGATCGAGATGTCCTGCGACTCACCCTCGTACACGGTCTCGGCGTCGTCGAGCGAGGTGCCGCGACGCCACCGCTTGGTGATTCGGGGGTAGCCCGATTCGGTGAGCGAACCGGGCCGAAATCCGTTCCGACGAAGACGGTGTCCGCGTCGATCCAGCGATGTCGGTCTTGGCCTCGGGGAGGGCGAATCCGCCGTCCTCCGAGGCGCGGAAGGTGCGGGAGTCCAGATCGAACTCACGGACCACCGTCGCGTCGGCCCCGCCGCGGGAGAGCGTCACCAGAGCCCAGTCGTTGATGGGGGCGGAGCACCTGCGCGCCACCCCACACCCAGTTCTCGTCCTCGCTGCTGGCCAGCGCATCGAGATC
This sequence comes from Rhodococcus sp. SBT000017, assembly GCF_003688915.1. Lineage (NCBI taxonomy): Bacteria > Bacillati > Actinomycetota > Actinomycetes > Mycobacteriales > Nocardiaceae > Rhodococcus > Rhodococcus sp. SBT000017. Next base: position 858,819 of record NZ_REFU01000002.1, on the reverse strand, counting down.
GAGCAGTACGTCCACGCCGGGTTCTCGGTTCGGTACTCGTCCATCGTGGTTCGACGCCACAGGCGCGGACGTGCTCGGCGTCGCGCAGAAATTGTACAGAAACTGCCGCGACGACGGGCATACGGAATGCGGGCGTCGGTGTCGAGAACTTCTCGGATGCTCGCCTCGGTGGCCTCGAAGGTGGGGCCGCTCAGCGCCTCGACCGTCACCTCGTTCTTCTCGCGCACCCACGCGAGCGCAGCGTCGCCGGTGACGTCTTCGAGCCAGAGGTACGGGTCGTCCGAGATTGCCATTCCACAGTTCTAGCAGCACTCGGGCCGTCGGGGTGGTCGGCGCTCGCGTGGCTACCGGCTGGTAACGAAGACCAGGTCGAGCGAGCGTCGGACAGCACGACTACGCTCGGGACTCGTGACCTCACACTATGACGTCGTTGTCCTCGGAGCCGGTCCCGGTGGGTACGTCGCTGCAATCCGCGCGGCACAACTCGGACTCAGCACTGCCATCATCGAGAAGAAGTACTGGGGCGGTGTGTGCCTGAACGTCGGCTGCATCCCTTCGAAGGCACTTCTCCGTAACGCCGAGCTGGCGCACCTCTTCACCAAAGAGGCCAAGCTGTTCGGCATCTCGGGTGAAGCCTCCTTCGACTTCGGGGCAGCGTTCGATCGGAGCCGCAAGGTTGCCGACGGCCGCGTCAAGGGCATCCACTTCCTGATGAAGAAGAACAAGATCCCCGAGTACGACGGCAAGGGCACGTTCACCGATGCCAACACCATCGAGGTCGAGCTGACCAAGGGTGGCACCGAGACGATCACGTTCGACAACGCGATCATCGCGACGGGCAGCACCACCAAGCTGCTTCCCGGCACCGAACTGAGCGAGAACGTCGTCACGTACGAAGAGCAGATCATGACGAAGGACCTGCCGGGTTCGATCCTCATCGTCGGTGCCGGTGCTATCGGCATGGAGTTCGGCTACGTCCTCAAGAACTACGGAGTCGACGTCACCATCGTCGAGTTCCTCGATCGCGCGCTCCCCAACGAGGACAAGGACGTCTCGAAGGAAATCGAGAAGCAGTACAAGAAGCTCGGCGTCAAGGTCATCACCGGCGCAGGCGTGCAGAGCATCGACGACGACGGCTCCAAGGTCACCGTTGCGATCAAGCACAACAAGTCCGGTGAGAGCGAAACCTTCACTGTCGACAAGGTGATGCAGTCCGTCGGCTTCGCGCCCCGCGTCGACGGATTCGGCCTCGAGAAGACCGGCGTCGAGCTCACCGATCGCGGTGCCATCGGCATCACCGACACGATGCAGACCAACGTGCCGCACATCTACGCCATCGGCGACGTCACGGCCAAGCTTCAACTCGCCCACGTGGCGGAGGCGCAGGCCGTCGTGGCTGCCGAAACCATCGGCGGCGCAGAGACATTGCCGATCGACGACTACCGCATGATGCCGCGCGCGACGTTCTGCCAGCCGCAGGTGGCCAGCTTCGGCCTCACCGAGGACCAGGCCGCGAAGAGGCTCAGGCCGCGGTTCCGACATCAAGGTCGCGAACTTCCCGTTCGCCGCAAACGGCAAGGCGCACGGACTGGGCGACGCCACCGGCTTCGTCAAGCTCATCGCCGACACCGAGCACGGCGAACTGCTCGGCGGACACCTCATCGGACCGGACGTGTCCGAGCTGTTGCCCGAGCTGACCCTCGCCCAGAAATGGGACCTCACGGTCAACGAGCTCGCACGCAACGTCCACACGCACCCGACGCTGTCGGAGGCACTGCAGGAAGCTATCCACGGCCTCGCAGGCCACATGATCAACTTCTGATCTTCACGGAACGACAAGGGCGGCGACCACTTCGGTGGTCGCCGCCCTTTCTCGTTCGTGGGTCCTGCTCCGGCGCTACGACTTTCGCCAGTGATCGAAGCGCCCCTTGATGTCCGACGCCACGTCGCCGATTCCGTTGCCGACGGCATCGACGGCTCCGGTGAAGCCACTTCCGATGTCTCGCACCGTCTTGATCAGCGGGTCCTCCGAGGTGTCGAAGTTGTTCTTGTACGTGCGCGCTGCGTTGCGGAATTCCTCCGAGACCTTGGCCTCGTGGTCGGTGGACCTGCGCGGGTAGTCGCCGCGAAGTACGGCCGCGTACTCGCCGTTGTCGACCCACTTCTTCAACTCTGCGGCGCGCAGCACCGAGAACGGGTGCGAGAGGAGTTCGAGGTTGAGCAGCTTGAGCACGCCGTCGCGCAGATCCCCACTGGCCTCGTACTCGGCGGCCTGAGCGAGGAAGGCGTCGACGTCGATCTCGCTGATTCGTGCGCCGCCCGCCAACTTCAGCTGTACCCGGATTGCGGTGTGTACGTCCTGCCCGCACAGCAAACCTGCTCGGTCGCCGGACAATTCGGACTTGCGCTGCCATTCCATCAGCCCGGCGATGACCGCACGTAGCGCCCAACCGCCCACCGGAACCCAGCCGACGGTGCCGGCGAGGCGCATCAGATGCATCAACACGGTGCGGTACACCGCGTGACCGGACAGTGCGTGGCCCAGCTCGTGACCGACGACGAACCGCTGCTCCTCGTAGGTCATGATGTCGAGCATGCCGGTGGTCAGGACGATGAAGGGTCGGTCCATGCCGATCGTGAACGCATTGACCATCGGCGACTGCACCACGAAGAGTTCGGGTGTTTCCTCGGCACCGAGAATCTGCACGCAGTCGCTACGTAGGTCGTTGAGGTCCTTGAACTGCCGTTCGTCGACGCGCACTGCGGTGGCGAGGTACATCAGTCGATGCTGTCGCTCGCGCAGCAGCCCGGACAGTGTGCGCAGAACGGTGTCGAAACCTTTGAGGGTGCGCAGGGTGACCAGGGCGGCGCGATCGGACGGGTGTTCCCAGGTGCGAGAGGAGATGTCGGGGAATTCGATGCGGGTGCGATCCGGAGGGGTGGTCAAACTGTTTCTCCCAGCAGTCGATGAGAATCCAAAGTATCAGTAAAGCGGGGCAAGCGGTCCGAACTCGAAGCTCATCGGCCCGCGCCACACTGTGACGTCCGAACGCTCGATCACCGTGCCGAGCCCCGATCGACTCACCGGAAGTCTGTGATCAGTCATAGCCCATCAAGTGATGAAAACGTCACTTGGTCGGTTGTCGGCTGGTAGCTTTCGTTTCTGCGCGAGGGGAGTCGCGCCGAACACGAGCTGGGGGGTGGGGAATTGTCGTCGCCGATGTCGACGCTCGCACGCGTCAGCGGCGGGTTTCCGGTGGATTCAGAACGTTCGGTCAAACTCTGGAGCTGGGCGTACTGGCCTTCGTTCACCTCGCGCGAGATATCGTCACGCTGCGTCATCCGTGGCGTGACACCATCGACCAGGCCTGGTTCGTCGTCACCGTCACAGTGGTTCCCGCAGTACTGGTATCCATTCCGTTCGGCGTCATCGTGTCCGTCCAGGTCGGCAGTCTCACCGATCAGATCGGCGCGACATCCATCGCAGGAGCAGCGGGTGGCCTCGGGGTGATCCGCCAAGGTGCCCCGATCGTTGCGGCGCTGTTGTTGGGCGGTGCCGCAGGCGCGGCGGTCGCTGCCGATCTGGGGGCACGCACCATCCGCGACGAGATCGACGCATTGTCGACGATGGGAATCGACCCGATTCGCAGGCTTGTCGCGCCGCGGCTGGCAGCCATCCTGCTGGTGGCGCCGTTCCTGTGCATCCTCATCATCTTCATGGGCTTGGCCGCGGGCTATGCGATCAACGTCGGCTTTCAGAGTGGGACGCCCGGCAGCTACATCAGCTCGTTCGCGTCCTTCGCCTCGGTGGCGGACCTCGTCGTCGCCCTGGTGAAGACCGAGATATTCGGCGTCATCGTCATCGTCGTCGCCTGCCAGCGCGGGTTGTCCGCCGCCCACGGACCCCGCGGGTCGCGAACGCGGTGAACGCCTCCGTGGTGCTCGGTGTGGTGTCCGCGTTCACCGTCAACGTCGTGATCACGCAGGTCGTCGCGATGTTCATGCCACAGAAGTTGGGCTGAGATGGCCACTCCTTCTCGCTACACCGTGCACGGCACCGCTCACCTCACCCGCAGCGTCAGGTATCTCGGACGCAAGCCGTTCGACGTTCTCGAAATGCTGGGTCATCAACTGACGTTCTGCGTCAAGGTGCTCACCGCCATCCCGCATACCGTCCGCTCCTATCGGCGCCAGATGCTGCTCATTCTCAGTGACATCACCTGGGGCAGTGGGAAACTCATCGTCGGTGGCGGGACGGTGTCGGTCCTCGTCGTGCTGGGTGTCGCGGTGGGTGCATCCGTCGGAATCGAAGGATTCAATTCCCTCGGCATGGTGGGGATGGAGCCGTTGACCGGTTTCATCTCGGCGTACGCCAGCACTCGCGAACTGGCCCCGATGATCGCGGCGATCGGATTCGCGACGCAGGCAGGATGCCGGATGACGGCCGAGATCGGCGCGATGCGTATCTCGGAAGAGATCGATGCCCTCGAAGCTCAAGGCATACAGTCGATGCCGTTCGTCGTGACCACCCGGGTCATCGCGGGAATCGTCACGATCGTGCCGCTCTACCTGCTGACGCTCATTCTGAGCTACCTGTCGTGCGCCGTGGTGGTTCGCGTGGTCGGCGGACAGTCCTCCGGCACCTACGACCACTACTTCAGCGCATTCCTGCAGCCGCTCGACGTTCTCTTCTCGCTGCTGAAAGCCGCGGTGTTCGTCGTGACGATCATCCTGATCCACGGCTATCAGGGTTACTACGCCTCGGGCGGTCCGGAAGGTGTCGGCCGCGCGTCTGGACGCGCCATCAGAGCCAGCCTCGTTGCGGTGGTGGTTCTGGACATGATCATGACGTTGGTCCTGTGGGGATTCGACTCGGGCATAAGGATTTCGGGGTAGAGATGGCAGTGTTCGACGATCTGACGGGGCGATCGGCCGGTCCCGCCGCGCTCCGTGTGCGCGGGCTGGCGGTCGCCGTGGTCGTGGCCGTAATCGCCTGCGGCCTCACCGCGTATGCGCGCGGGGCCTTCGAGTCGCCCTTCGAGTTGACGCTCGATGCGGCGTCGGTCGGGGACGGGCTGACCCCCGGGTCGGAGGTGAAGTTCCGTGGTCTGTCGATCGGCACCGTGGACCACATCGAGACCGTCGGCTTCGGCCATCAGAGACTCGAACTCGAGATCGATCCGAGTCAGGCCGGCGAGCTCACCGACACCATGCAGGCCCAGTTCTCGTCCTCGAACGTATTCGGTTCCACGGCAATCGAATTGCTATCGGATGGGACGGGCAATCGACTCGCCGACAACTCGACTCTCGAAGTGTCGGGAGACCTGCGGGGCGCAACGGTGACCGGAGTGTTCCGCCGAGTCGCCGACCTCACCGAGGTTCTCGACACCGAGCAAGTACAGAACCTGCTGGATCTCTTGGCGAACACGTCGGTCGAGGTGAGCCGAAGTCTGAAGCCGTTCTTCGACACCGCACAGATGATGGCGAACAATCAGATCGATCCGTTGGCCTGGAAGCTGCATCGTGGTGCCGAGCTGGGTGAGGGAATCGGCAATCTGATCCCGCCCCTGCTCGATCTGGTGGTGGGAGTGGTGGACAAGAGCGCCTACGTGGAGGCACCCACAGACAGGGCGAGGACCATCGCGGCCAACGACGGCCTCAGCGATCAGTTGCTGGTTCCGGTGGGCGATTTGCTGAAGAAGAACAATCCGGACCTGACGCCGCTGCTGTCGACCGTATTGGATCTGTTGGTGCCCATCACAGCGTCGATCGGCACGTTCGCGCCCAGCTACAACCGGGTTCCGCAGGTGCTCGACGGCATCTCCGACGCTTTCCCCGTCGTGGATGGGAAGCCGCAGTTGCAACTCGACCTGATCGTCGAGACCATGCCCAATCTGGCCGGAGCCGTTGCCGCACACGAGGAGGCGAACCGATGAAGAAGGTAGCGGGCCCGGCCGTCAAACTGCTCGCCTTCTTCACGGTGACCGCGGTGTGTGCCGTGATCATCGTGGCCGCACTTCGTACCCCGGTCAGCGGACCGTTGTCGTCCTACGGCGCGGAGTTCGACGATGTGTCCGGGTTGTACGTCGGTGACGACGTGCGCATGTCCGGGGTGCAGATCGGCAAGGTCTCGTCGGTCGAACTCGACGGAGCCATTGCCCGAGTCGGATTCGAGATCGAAGGCCGGCGACCGATCTTCGCCAACACACAGGCTGCTGTCCGCTATCAGAATCTCCTGGGGCAGCGATATGTCGAGCTGATCCAGAAGGATGCGGCCACCGGTGCTCCGCTGGCGTCCGGCGAGACGATTCCGCTCGAGTACTCGATTCCATCGTTCGACATCTCCACGCTGTTCAACGGTTTCAAACCGATCTTCGACACCCTCGACACCGCCCAGCTCAATCAGTTCACCGAGAACATCCTCCGTATGGTGCAGGGTGACGGTTCCGGACTCGCTCCGGTACTGCGGGACGTGGATCGCATCACCCAGTTCGCCGTTCAGCGAGAGTCGATCATCGGACTGCTGATCGACAATCTCGGCCAGATCTCGGACTCGATCGGCGGACAGTCGGCGGCGGTCGCCGATCTCCTCGAAGAGCTGCATGGTCTGGTATCGAGGTTGAGCACCCAGATGGACGGCGTGCTGGCGTCGCTGGATCAGGCGAACTACGGACTCGGACCACTGGTCGGCTTGCTGGAGAGCCTGCAAGATGCGTACGACAACAGCTATGCACCGGTCGACGGAGCACTGCGACGGCTACTGCCGCAGACCGATCAGGTGACCGAGTTGCTCGCGCTCACCCCGTCACTGCTGACCGGGCTCAACGCGAGCATTCCCGATCCGGGTGCCCAGACCTACTCCTGCAGTCAAGGCCGACAGGACATTCCGGGCATCGGACAGATAGTGCTCGGCGGACAAAATTTGGTGGTGTGCAAATGACACGCGTGGTTCGCAAGGGCGTTCGCGACGAGCAGTCGGAGAACAAGACGCATGTGTTCTGGGGTGCGGTCGGTGTCGCGTTCGCCGTGGTGCTCGTTCTCGTCGCGGCTGCGCTGTACACGATCCCGCTCGGCGAGCGGACGTATACCGCGGAGTTCGGCTCCGCGGCCGGTGTGAAGCCGGGCGACGACATCAGGATCGCCGGTATCTCGGTCGGTTCGGTGCGCTCGGTTCAGCTGGCAGGTGCACATGTCGACGTCCAATTCAGTGTCGACTCCGACGTTTTCGTCGGTGATGCCTCGACCCTGACAGTGAAGTTGCTGACTCCCATCGGGGGTCACTACGTGATGCTCACCTCGCACGGTGACGACGAGCTCGGGTCGGCACCGATCCCACCGGAACGGGTCGAACTTCCCTACGAACTGTCCGACGCGATCCAACAGGTGACACCGTTGGTCCGCGATATCGACGGTCCGACGTTGCGACAGACGGTCGCCGAGTTGGACCGGGCAGTCGGTACGCAGCCACAGTCGACGCGTGCCATCGTGGACAATCTGAGCTCGCTCACCGACGTGATCGCCACCCGCACCGACCAACTCGAACGCGGGCTCGTGGTGTCCGACGAGTACGTCGGCGCGTTGGCCGCCGATCGTGTCATGCTCACCGAACTCGTACGTGAGCTCGGCACCCTGACCAAAGGATTCGGCGACAAGCGCGCAGAGGTCGTCAGTGCCTTCGACCTCCTCGGAAGACTCTTCGAGCTCTTCCACCGCCCCGTGGTCGCATTCGAGAAGGGGCTGGAGCCGTCGATCGTCCAGCTCGAAGAGATCACGCAGAAGCTGTTCGCTCAGCTGGGTGATGTCGACGGGGCGATCACGACCATGAAGGAAAGCGCGGACGGCCTGTCCGCCCTGATCGGCGGTGGTGAAGGTCCCGTCGTCGATCGGTCACAGGACACGGTCGTCGGCGTCGGCGTGTGTATTCCGTTGCCGGGGAGGGTGTGCTGATGAACCGCAGATCGGTACGGATCGCCGTGGCGGCGGCAGTCGTCGTCACGCTCGTCGGCTCGGTCGCGTCCGCGACCGCTGTCATCGACACCGGCTCGGGCACTTCCTCGATGTGTGCCGAGTTCACCGACACGGTCGGTTTGTACGAGGGTAATTCGGTCATGATGCTCGGCGTGGTCGTCGGAACGGTGACGAACATCGAGAACACCGACACCGCGGTGCTGGTCACGATGGATGTCGACGGTGGCCTCCGGCTGCCCGCCGGGGTGGGGGCCGTGACACTGTCGAGTTCGATCGTCACCGACCGCCATGTGGAATTCACGCAGCCGTACATCGACGGCCCGGAGTTCGATCGGTCGAGCTGTATTCCGTTGGAACGCACCAGAACACCGCTGGGGATCAGTGACACGCTCGACGCCGTGTCGGGGCTGGCGTTGGACCTGCTCGGTCCGGCGGACGCCGAGGGCAATCACGAGCAGATCCTGGGTGACACATTGCGGTCGGTCGACGGTTCGCTACGTGGCTCCGGCACCCAGCTCAATGAGAGTCTTCGACAATTGGCCCAGCTGGTCGGCGATCCGGCCGACCGGGATACCACCGTGCGTCGACTGATCGACAACCTCGACGGTCTGATCGACACGTTCGTGGTGAGCTGGCCCGAGGTGGCGAAGCTGCTCGACAATCTGAAGCGGGGAATGATCACGCTGTCGGAGTTCACCCAAGCCTTCGGGACCACAGTCGCTTTGACCACCGAGTTCATTCCGCCACTGGCGCGCAACGTCGCGAAGTACGACGACAAGGTCTACGGATTTCTCGACCAGGTGGTGCCGGTGGTCGATGTACTGCTCGGGCGGGTGGGCGATATCAAGGACATCCTCGAACAGGTGCCGACCATAGGCGAGAACTTGATGACGATGTACGACAACGATTCCAAGAGCGGGCGCGTGATCTATCACCCGCCGCAATTCGAGATCGATACCAACTCTCCCAACGAGGTCTGCGCTCTGCTCAACAAGTACAGGCCGACGTGCTCGGCGGACCAGCAACGAGGCGACGTCATCGATGTCGGATTGGTGCAGCTGATCCTCGGTTCGGCGGGTTGGCGATGAGGCGCGCGCTCACCGGCCTGTGCTGTGTTGCGTTGCTGTCGGCGTGCAGCATCGATCCGGCCGACCTTCCGATACCCGGTAGTTATGTCGCCGGCGACAAGTATTCTCTGCGAATCGAATTCGCGAGCGTGCTCAATCTTCCGGAGAAGGCGAAGGTCATCGTCGAGGGCGTCGACGCGGGCGTTCTCGACACCGTCGAGCTGGTGGGTTCGACCGCCGTGGCGACGGTGGACCTGTCCGCCGATGTTCGGCTACCCACCGATACCGTCGCCGAGCTTCGGCAGTCGTCGATTCTGGGCGAGATCTACATCTCGCTGCAGCCACCGGCCGATTCCTCCGGCGCGGGATCGAGCTCGGCATCGGGCTCCGGTGGGCCCTACCTTCGCGACGGTGACGTCATTCCCGTGGAACGAACTGTTCCGGCCGACAACGTCGAGGACGTGCTGCGCGGACTGTCGAACATCGTGACCGGCGGCCATTACGTCCAACTGCAGGAAGCGGTGAACAACGTCAATGCCGCGATTCCTCCCGATCAGGCCGAGGTCGACAAGATCAACCTCGCAGCGAGGGCCGCGCTCACCGATATCGGCGACAACACCGGGGAAATCGATCGGATACTCGGTGCCGCGGAGAGTATCTCGAATACTGTTGTGACACAACGTGATGGAGTCGAGCGTGTCCTCGAGCTCGGCCCGAGACGTTCGGGAGGGTTGTCCGAGGTTCTGTTCAGCGTCGTCCACATGATCTTCAGCCTGGGGTACATGTCACAGTACGTCGGGGACGTACTGTCCGGCCCGTATCCGGAGCTGAAGGATGCTGTGGACATCATCGCGCCGGCGTTGATCACCATCGCGAATGCCGACTCGTCGGTGCCGATGAACGTGGACAAGGCCAATACCCTGCTCAGGGAGCGCTTGATCCCGTACTTCGAGTCGACGCCGAACATCGCAGTGCGGTCGGTGTCTGCAGACGGAGGGCCGAGTGCGCGCGCGGACGACATGATCGGGATCCTGCGCGGGATAGGAATTGTCCGATGAAGCCGGGCACACTGTTCTCGCTCGTCGCACTCGTGGTGATGACGGTCGTCAGCGTCGGATACCTGACCGTCGGTGTACTCGACATCGATCCGACTCGAACGACGAACCATGTCGTGGTTCGGATGGAGTCCTCCGGCGGACTGATGGACACCTCGCAGGTCACCTCACGCGGGATCCAGGTCGGTCGGGTCGAATCGATCACTGTGGTGCCGGGCGGGTTGGACGTCACTCTCGGTCTCGATGCAGACCATCTCATCCCTGCAGATTCCGAGGTGGTCGTGGCGAACCTTTCCGCCGCAGGCGAGCAGTATCTCGATCTTCGCCCTCTAAGCGCCGGAGGTCCGTACCTCACCGACGGAGACTCGCTCGGTAGTGAGCAGGTTCGTGCGTCGGTCACCGTCAGTGAGGCACTGGGCCTGGGCGATGCCCTTGCCTCGCAACTCGATACGAATGCACTGAAAGGCCTGACGGAGACCGCATCGGCCGCTGTCGACGGGCGTGACGGCGACGTCGACCGTCTGGTGGAGGCATTTCGATTCCTGGCAGCCACAGTGCGAGACAAGAGCGGCGAAATTCGTCGGCTGTACGACAATGCTCAGCAGGCGGGTCGCAATGCGTACGGATACGGCCCGGTCATGACCGACGCGGCGCCGTGGGTCGGCGCGACGGGCGACGGGGTGGCCAACTTGCTCGAGGGCTTCAACGAGTACTCGTACGTCGGCGCGGATGTCTGGGACGATCCACTCGGGCAGATCACCCCGAAGATCGATCAGTACCTGACGCCTCTGTCTCCCGATCTTGCTTTGATCGCAACGCTTCTCGAGCCGTATACCGCACCCATCAAACCGATGCGGGTCGACGCCGGGTCCATCGTCGACGTACTGCAAACCGTCTTTCCTCCCGGCGGACCGGCGAAACTTTCCGTAGAAATTCCGAACTGATTGGAGCTAACCCCCTCATGGTCGAGACAGACGCAGCCGAGGCGAAAACAACAGTGCCCGAGGACAAGGCAGCAACGGTGCCCGAGGGCTCCAGACGGCACCGGATTCGGTGGCCGGTGGTCGCTGAGGCAGTACCGGGTGTGGTGCTTGCGGTGGTCTTCGGCGTGCTGTGGCATTCTGCAGCAGGCGATCTGGCTGCCGAGCGTGAACAGGAACAGGACCGGCAGATGGCGGTGAACACGGCGACCGAGTACACCGCGCGGTCGTTGACTTACGACTACCGCAACCTCGACGCCTTCTTCCAGGGTGTCGACCAGGGGGCGTCGCAGTCCCTGCAGGACAGGTACGACGGGGTCCGCGAGGCGCTGACGGCGATCATGAACGAGTCGCAGGTGGTGGCGACCGGCGAGGTCCTCTCGGCAGCAATCGATTCCGAGTCCGGTGGTGAGTACAAGGTGGCGGTGTTCGCTCAGCAGACGACGCAGAACGTGCAGCAGCCCGACCCGGGGAAGGTGCCCAACCTTCTGCTGGTGACGGTCACCGATCAGGACGGGCAGTGGATCGTCAGCGACTACGGACCCAAGACCTGAGATTTCGTCAGTGGGCGTTGGTGGCGCTGACGAACTGGGCGAGACCGCGTACTTCCTGCTCGATCTCGGTCATGCCGCACTGCGCGAAGATCGACGTGAACTGATCCTTGTCGAACATGCGGACCCCGATGCGTTCCGACACCGCCCCCAGCACCGATTTGACCGGAGCGGCGTTGCGGCCGTAGCTCGTCATGATCGCGATTCGACCGCCCGGCCGGAGAACCCGGACGAGTTCGTCGACGACGGTCAATGGATTCGGTATCAGGTACAGGGCAGCGAAGCAGCAGACGGCGTCGAATGTGTTGTCGGCAAACGGAAGTGACTGCGCATCACCGCGCATGTAGGCGGCGTGGGGGCCGCGGTTGTCGCGAACGGCGCGCCTGATCATCTGCTCGGAGATGTCGAACCCGATGGTGATGCCATCACCGCTCAGGTGGTCGGAGAGGTACCTGGTGAAGTTTCCCGGTCCCGCTGCCACGTCCAGTACCTTCATGTCTCCGGACAGCCGTAGGTCTTCGACGGCCTTGTCGCGTTCGGCGGACATCGAGATGCCGCCTACTCCCATCATGGCGACACCGGCAGGACGCCAGAGCTTTTCGTAGATCGAGGCCACCAGAGGGTTGTTCATGGCTCGACTCGCAGCCGTCGGTGACGGGGCAGGAGTACCGCCCAGCAGCTCCACATAGCCGTCGGTGGTGACCGCAGCCGTATGAAATTCGGGTTCGAGTAGCTCTGCGGCGCGGTGGAGGGCCTGGTCCTCGGGGGAAGGCGCGACAACGTCGTCGGACTTGCTGTCCGGGTCTTCCTCGGGTACGAGCGGATACGGCGGCATCCCGGTGCCTTGCAGGCGGTATCGGCCCCAGAAGTCCACGTCGCTCACCAGGACGGGCACATCACCGCTTTCGGTGCTCAGCCTGCCTTTGCGGCGGCTGCCGGCAGCCGCCATGAAACTCTGCAGTGCCTCGTGTGGCCGGACGCGGCCGTACCAGCGGAAGATGCCGTCGATGGGTTGGGAGTGTCCGCGCAGATCTACCTGCACCTCGAACTCGGCAGGAGGGGCCTCGAAAGTCAGAGTTGCCGGTCCGCGGAAATCGGGCTTACCGGATAGATCACTCACAGGTGCACTCCTGGTCACGAACGAACGCGAGATGTATGGGTCGGTCGGATTCGATGCGGATACCGAGGAGCGCACTCGAGGACTCGACGAGACCTCGCACGATGGCCGCCAGATGCGCGGTGAATACTTCGATGGTCATGGTGGATTCGTGGTCGTCGGAGCTGCCGAGCCACCAGTCCGTTGCGGTTGCCACCGCTCCGAACGTCGAGTAGGACACCATCTCGACGGTCGAATTGTCCACAGCGGGTTCCTGTATGGCGTCTGCCAATATTCGGGCCACCATGTCGGATGCGGCACGAGTGGAATCCAACGCTGGGTCACCTGCGGTGCGCCGTGGAGTCGTGCGGTCGCTGGAGCGACTCAGGAAGTGGCCGTGGACCAGAAACCGGAACAGGTTGGGATGTTCTACGACAACCGCCGCGTAACCGGCGACGCTGCGATCGATGAGATCGGCGACGGAATCCTCGACCAGGTCGACGGTGTTCATGATCCGGTCCCACAACATGTCCTGGACGTTCTGGACTATTGACGTATGCAGATCGGAACGGTCGGCAAAGTGTCGATACAGCTTGGGCTTGGCCGTCCCCGCCACCTTCGCTATATCGCCCATGCTGACGTTCGGGCCTTGCACATCGATCGCGATCAGTGCGGCCGCGACCAACTCTCGCCGCACGTGAAGTCGGTGCTCTCGCCAGCGTTCGGTGCGCGCATCGATCTTCTTGCAGTGGGACACGTCTCGACACTCCTCGGGGTTGACACGTCCGGTGACGTGAACCACACTTTGTCACAGTACCTACTACCGCCGGTACTGGCTACCGTGAGTTCTGGTCAGTCGAAGTCTCGGGGGAGTCGTCGATCGCAAGGGGGGGATCGGTTGTGAAGCGTGCACTTGTAGGTGACCGGGGCAGTGACGCGGGGGTGTCGAGGCGCGCTGCACTGGCGACCGAGGACTTGGCTGCCACCCGGGCGCGGACCGTCGGGCCTCGTGAGAAAACCGCGAGTCGCTTGCTGAAGTCGACTGCCAACAAGTTCTACGATGGCGAGGTCGACATCGACTGGGATGCTCCTGTGGTCGACGGAATGCGCTGGATGCCCGAACATCGAACCTCGCTGTACCGAACCAAGTTGTGGGACAAGCTCTCCGAAGAGCAGCGTCGTGAACTGGGGCGACACGAGATCGTCAGCATTCTCTCGTTCGGTATCTACGCCGAGGGGTTTCTCAGTGCAAATCTGCTTCGGGTGTTCGGCAAGGGCACGTTCTCCGATCATTCGATGTACTCGATAGCCGAGGTCGGCGAGGAATCGCGCCACTCGATCATGTTCGGAAAGTTGATCGAGAAGGCGGGCCTGAAGCCCTACCTCCTGCCCAGAGTGGGTCTCGTCGTTGCGAAGCTCGGTCAGTTTCTCCCTCTCGGACCGGCCACGTACGGCGGGACTCTTCTCATCGAGGAGGTCCTCGATCGGGCGCAGCGAGAAGCGCAGAACGATCCCGAAATGCAGCCACACCTGCGCCAGATGATGCGCATCCACGTGATCGAGGAGTCGCGTCACATCACCTACGCCCGTGAAGAAATGGTGCGCGCGATGCAATCGACCAATCGAGTCAATCGTGCGGTCCACCGCGTCATCCTTGCGACGATCGCCAACTTCACGTACATCGCACTCATCAATCCGCGCGTGTACCGATCCGTCGGGATCAACCCCATTCGCGGAATCGTCACCGCCATGGCCAGTCCCACCTACAAGACCAACATGCAGTTCTTCTCCGAACCGATGATCCGATTCTTCGCCGACGCCGGCATGTGCGACGGTGTCGTGACCCGTCGCCTGTGGAAGATGACCCGCGCCATGCCGGACGATCTGGTATGAGCCCACGCTCGTCGGCGGTCCAGTACGATCCGTATGTCGACATCGACTGGGAATCACCCTGGCAGAGTGAGGCGTCGGCGTTGCCGAGAGACTCGGTGACGTTGTACGGGACCCGCCTGTGGGGCAGGTTGGCCGAGCAGGATCGGCGTACCTTGGCTCTGCACGAGGCAGTGAGCAGATGGAGCACGGTGTCGTATCTGTCGGCCATGCTGATCGGTAACCAGCTCAGGCGGGTAGCGGAGGAGGGGCTCAACAGCACCGATTCGCGCAATGCTCTCGACGAGGTTGCAGGCGGTTCGCGGACCACGATCACCTTCGGACGGCTGGTTCGCGCCACGCAAGTTCCGCCCTACAAGCCGCCGCGGGGCACGACCACGGCCGCCAAGCTGTTGGGCTTTCTACCGCTGGGTGCAGCATCGCACGCGTCCATTCTGTTGGTCGAGGAGACCTTTGCCCGGTCGATGGCCGGTGCGGTGACCGACCCCGGTATCGAACCCCATGTTCGACAGGCCGTGAAGATCCATGGGCTCGGGAGCGCCGATCGTTTTGCGTCCGCGCGATCGGAAGTGGTTGCTGCGCAGACCAACTCGAATGCGATGGCTCGCGCGTACAACCGTGTGCTGCTCGCTCTGCTGGCCAACGTGATTCTCCGTCTCGGAGTGTCGTTCGAGGTGTACCGATCCATCGGCATCAGTTCTGCTCGAGGCGCGTTCGCGTCGCGGCGTCGTCGATCCGAGATCAGACGTCGGGACGCCGCGAGCACCGTCGCCTTCCTGGATTCGGCCGGAATGCTCGACGGCACCCTCACCTCGGCGCTGTGGAGACTGACCGGAGTCGGACCCGACGAACAGAACGCGGAAGTGCGCACATGAAGAATTTCGAGAACAAGGTAGCCGTCGTATCCGGCGCGGGTTCGGGAATCGGCCGAGCCCTCGCGCTGAATCTGGCGAACCGTGGAGCGCAGCTTGCGCTGTCCGACATCGACGGTGAAGGGCTCGGGGAGACCGTGGTTCTGTGCGAGAAGATCGGAGCGCGCACGGTGCCGTACGAGCTGGACGTATCGGACCGGGCCGCGGTCTACTCGCATGCCGACGCCGTCATCGGCGAATTCGGACGCGTCAACTTCGTGGCGAACAACGCCGGCGTCGCACTGGGCGCAGATGTGGTGGACATGACCTGGGAGGACTTCGAGTGGGTCATGAACATCGACTTCTGGGGGGTTGCCAACGGCACCAAAGCTTTTCTGCCGGCGTTGATCGACTCCGGGGAAGGTCATCTCGTCAATGTCTCCAGCGTGTTCGGCCTGATGGGTATCCCCGGTCAGAGTGCGTACAACTCGGCGAAGTTCGCCGTCCGCGGCTTCACCGAGGCGTTGCGTCAGGAAATGAAGGTCGCTCGCCATCCCGTAGGAGTCACGTGCGTGCACCCCGGTGGGATCAAGACCAACATCGTGGCCAACGCTCGCGGAATGGATGATCTCGGTGCTCCTGACGAGGCCTCGCGCCGCTTCCAGCAGATCGCACTCACCACCCCGACGAGAGCGGCCAAGGTGATACTCGCCGGAGTGGAACGAAACAGGCCTCGTGTTCTGATCGGCCCCGATGCCCGTGTGTTCGATCTGATTCCGCGCGTCGTCGGTCCGCGGTACCAGGACCTGCTCGCCCCGCTCAACCGGCTCGGCTCGGCGGCCGGTAGGAAACTGGCGAAGAACAGCAGTATCGGCCCGTAGGTTCGCCTCTGCCCGTTACTGTTTCGTGGCACTGACGAACTGGGCCAGTCCCCGGACGTCCTGCTGAATCTCGGTCAGTCCCGACGCCTCGAACACGTCGACGAACAGGTTCCTCGGAAACATCCGCACGCCCGCCAGGCCGGTGCCGAAGCCGACGACTGTGCCCAGCGGGGCCGGACGAGGCTCGCAGCTGGTCATGATCGCGATGCGTCCACCCGGGCGGACGACGCGAATCAACTCGTCCAGCACTGTCATGGGCTTCGGAACGAGATACAGTGCGGCGTAGCAGCATACGGCGTCGAAAGCGTCGTCCGAATACGGCAGGTGGGCAGCGTCTCCGCGTACGTACGCCGCACGTGGTCCACGGTTGTCCTGCACTGCGCGGGCGATCATGGCCTCGGAGATGTCGAAGCCGATCGCGATACCGTCACCGGTGAGTTTCTCGGACAGGAACTTGGTGAAATTGCCGGGGCCGCACGCGACGTCGAGCACTCGTTGCGGCCCGTTCAACCTCAGGTCGGCGACGGCTTTGGCGCGCTCGGCCGCCATCGACATGCCGGCGATGCCCATCATGGACACCCCGAACGGACGCCACAGCTTCTCGTAGATCGCGGCGACCACGCGGTTGTTCATCGCGATGCTCGCCGGCGACGGGTTCGGTGCGGGCACGTCCGGCAGCAGTTCGACGTAGCCACCGTCGGTGCGCGCCAACTCGCGCAGCGTCGTCGGCTCGATCATCTCGAGCGCGCGCCGCAGTGCGGTCTCGACTGACTCGCTCACGGACGCGGTGGCCGGTCGCCGTAATCCCGCTCGACCCGCAGGGTCGCGAGAGTGGTTGCCAGGCCGTCGTATTGGGTGACCAGCAGGACGAACTCGATGAGTCGCCGCTCGTCGAACTGGGTGGCCAGTTGAGCCCAGGTCGCGTCGAAGAGAATCTTGGTGGCGATGAGTTCGTCGACCGCGGTCAGAATGGTCCGATACCGCGTCGACAGTCCCGGTGCGTCGGGTCCGGTCTCGATCAGCTCGAGCAGATCCCGGTCGATGCCCGCCCGCTTGCCCAGCCGGATGTGGTGGTCCATCTCGTACGCGGAATCGCGCAGGTGCGCCACGCGCAGGATCACCATTTCGGTTTCCTTGCGTGAGATCTTCCCGCCGGGCATCAGGTGGCCGCTGTAGAACAGCCATGCCCGATACAGCCCACCGGTGCGCCCGAGGGTGGTGAACAAGTGAGGATTGGGCACCCCAGCACCTTTGGCGATCACCTTGCAGATGACCCAGTTGATGGGCCCGAGGGTTTTGGCGGTACCGGACGGAATGCGTGGTGTGGTCACAGCCACACCGTACCGACTGCCCGGCCTGGCGTCACCGGGAAGTGGAAGGATAGGCTACCCTCTTTATGATTCTGCACAACTTTCCCTCGGAGGACCCTTTACGAAGTCCCATGCCCGCATTTCGGCCCTCGCGCTCACCATCGCCGCCCTCGGTGTGGCTGCGACGGCGTGTTCGTCCACCGACGCAACCTCCGACAGTGCAGGCAGCGCGACGCGATCGATCGAGACCGTCCGGGGAACGGTCGACGTTCCCGAGACCCCGCTGCGCATCGTCACCCTCGAGCCGGTCGAGCTGGACACCACAGTCGCCCTCGGCGTCGTGCCCGTCGGCACCGCAGTGCTCAGCGAGGCCAGTGGCGTGCCGGGGTACCTCGGGACGGAGGCCGCGGACATCGCGACCGTCGGTACGGTTGCCGAACCGACCATCGAGGACATCGCGGCCCTGCAACCAGATCTCATCCTGGGAACGGAGACTCGGCACGCCGAGTACTACGACCAACTCGCCGCCCTTGCGCCGACTGTGTTCATCGCCTCCCAGTCCGATCCGTGGCGCGACAGTGTCCAGTTCGTCGGGCGCATTCTCGGCAAGGAGGCGAAGGCGGAGGACCTGCTCACCGCCTACGAAAATCGGTGTGCCGAGATCGCCGAGAAGCACGACACCGCTGGAAAGACCGCACAGTTGATTCGCCCCCGCGCCGGCGAACTGACACTGTACGGGCCGACGTCGTTCGCCGGAAGCACCCTCGAGTGCGCAGGCTTCACCACCCCGCCGAGGCCGGAATGGGCCGACGAGATCTCGGTCGACCTCTCGCCCGAGCTGGCGGCCGAGGCGGCCGCTGATCTGATCGTCGTCACCGCCTCTGACCCATCGGACCCCGCAGCGATTCCGGCGTCGATCACCGCCAACGCGTCGGTACTACCGAATCCGCACGCGGTGGACCTGTCGTACTGGATCACCGGCGTCGGGCCCATGGGCGGGCAGACCGTGCTCGACGACATCGATCGGATTCTCTCGGAGTAAACCGACTCACATCCGGACCGCGCCCGCCAGCGCAGCAGCCTGCTCGGCCCGCTCGACCACGCGGTCCCGGGAGGAATCGATGTGTGCCAGCAGCAGTTCCAATGCCGAGTCCAGCGCCCCGGCGAGAACGCGCTCGACGATGTCGATGTGCTGATCGATGGCCGAGACGACGGCTGCGGCGTCGAGTCCGCCGAGTATCCGGACCGGACGCACCTTGGCGTTGACGGTGCACAGCGCCTCGGTCAGGGCCGGATTACCCGAGGCAGCCAACAAGGTGACGTGGAAGTTCTCGTCCAAGGACACCAGATCGTCGGTGGTCCCGGGCGGGTCGGCACGCAAACCGATCCAGGTGTCCAACAGGTTCGACAGCGACGACCGATCGACCGGGTGCGACATCGATCGAGTGATGCCGCGGGCTTCGAGAGTGGAGCGCAGCTCGTACAGGTCGGGCAGGTCGCCGATCCGGGGGCGATATGCGTGCAGCCCGGCCTCGTCGCGGGTGACGAGGCCGTCGGCCTGCAGCCGCGCCAGTGCCTCGCGCACCGGAGTGCGCGAGACACCGTACAGCTCGGCGAGACGCTCCTCGCCGAGCCGTTCCGTGGAGCTGATGGCGCCGGAGACCAGATCCCGGCGCAGTGACGAATAGACCTTCTCGCGAAGGTCCTTGCGCGGCACGATGTGTCCGGTCAGATTGCCATGGCTGCGCGGACGTCCGCCTCGGACTCGGTTCCGCCCACGCCGGTGGACGTGATGCGGCCGGCCTCGAGGATGTAGTAGTTCTGCGCCGACTCGAGGGCGAAGCCGATGTGCTGCTCCACCAACAACACTCCCAGTCCTCCGCGCCGAGTGAGTTCGATGACGGTGCGTTCGATCTCGGCGACGACCGACGGCTGGATGCCCTCGGTCGGCTCGTCCAGGATCAACATCCGCGGTTCGGTGATCAGTGCCCGCGCGATCGCGAGCTGCTGGCGTTGACCACCCGAGAGCAGTCCCGCTCGGCGACCGAGCAATTCCTTCAACGCCGGAAACAGATCGAGTGCCTCGTCGACGAGCGCTTTGCCGCGCTTGCGACCGTCGGCGACTACCTGCAGATTCTCGGCCGTGGTCAACTGGCCGAACGACTGCTGACCCTGCGGCACGTAGGCGAGTCCGCGGGCGACGCGGGCGCTGGGACGCAACGCGCTCACGTCCTCGCCGTCGAACATGACCTTGCCGGAGTTGACCTTGAGCAGTCCGACCGCTGCTCGCAGCAGAGTGGTCTTGCCTGCACCGTTGTGCCCCATCACCGCCGCGACACCGTCGGCCGGAACCGTCAGCGACGCACCGTGAATCACTTCGCTGCGCCCGTAACCGGTACGCACATCCACCAGTTCAAGCATGATCGGCTCCTTCTTCTGCAATCTGGTCGAGTTCCTCGCCCGCAGCGGCGGTACCGAGATAGACCTCTTGGACCTTCGGATCTGCCTGCACCTCGGCCACCGTGCCCTCGGCCAGGACCCGACCGGCGGCCAACACCGTCACCGAGGTGGCGAACATGCGCATGAAGTCCATGTCGTGCTCGACCACCACCACCGTCCGCTCACCGCCGATCCGCTGCAGCAGCTGCCCGGTTTCCTCGCGTTCCTCGTGACTCATGCCTGCGACCGGCTCGTCGAGCAGAAGCACGTCGGCGTTCTGCACCAACAGCATTCCGATCTCGAGCCACTGCTTCTGACCGTGCGCGAGAATTCCCGCGGGCTTGTCGCGCTCGGCCGTCAGACCGATGGTCTCGAGGGCCTCCTCGATCTGAGGTAGCACCGATCCTCGACGTCGCAGCATCGTCAGCACGGACCGACCTGAACCGGCGGCGATGTCCAGGTTCTGCAATACCGTCAGATTCTCGAAGATGCTGGCGGTCTGGAAGGTTCGCCCGATGCCGAGGCGGGCGATTTGATGTACCTTCTTGCCGAGCAGTTCCACGCCGGACTTCGTCACCGAGCCGGTGGCCGGGACGAGGCCGGTGATGGCATCGATCAGCGTGGTCTTGCCGGCACCGTTGGGCCCGATGAGGAAGCGGAGATCGCCCTGCATCAGCGTCAGATCGACGTTGGTGTTGGCCTTGAAACCGTCGAAACTGACTGTCAGGTCTCGTACTTCGAGGTACTGACTCGACATGCCGGCGTTGCCGCCGAACGTGGGATGCGGACCTTCGACATGAATCATCGCGTCAGTTCCTTCTCTGGCTCTTCGCTCGACTCGGGGACCGGTTCGGATTCCTTCTTGCGTTTGCGCAGTGCGAACAGTCCCGCGATACCGGCGGGGAAGAACCCGACGACCACCACGAACAGCAGACCCTGCGCGTACGTCCAGCCGGACGGGAACTGCTCGGACAGTGTGGTCTGAGCCCAGGCGACGCCGAGCGCGCCGAGGACCGGGCCGAGCAGCGTGGTTCGACCGCCGATCGCGACACCGATGAGGAACGCGATGGACGGGACGATGCCCACGTCGTTGGGGGAGATGATGCCGACGATCGGAACGAACAGTGCGCCTGCGAGACCCGCGAAGAACGCCGCTGCCACATAGGCCACGATCTTGACGTTGGCGGGGTCGTACCCGAGGAACCGGACACGCTCCTCCTGATCGCGCACTGCCACGAGCAGTTCGCCGTAGCGTGAGTACATCAGCTGGCGGGTGATGGCGACGACGACGAGCAGTACGCCTGCGGCGATGAAGAAGAGCATCTGCTTGTTGGCGGGATCGTTGAGGTTGAACCCGAAGAACGTGCGAAACCTGTTGAGCCCGTTGGAGCCACCCGTGGTCTGCTGACCGATCAGCAGAATGGCGAACGCGGCCGCGAGTGCCTGGCTGAGGATCGCGAAGTACGCGCCCTTGACCCGACGCTTGAACACGCCGAGTCCGAGCACCAGTGCCACCAGGGCGGGCACGAACAGGATGCCCAGGACGGTGGTGATCGGCGAGGTGAACGGCACCCAGTACGAGGGCAGTTCGCGAATACCGGCGATCGACATGAAGTCCGGTACGTCGTCGCCGCGCAGATCGGCGTCGGAGATCTTCAGGTGCATGGCCATGATGTAGGCACCGATGCCGAAGAAGACGCCCTGACCGAGGGTGAGCATTCCGCCACGCCCCCAGGCCAATCCGATTCCGACCGCCACGATGGCGTAGCAGATGAACTTGCCCAGCAGGTTCAGCCGGAACTCGCTGAGGACGGCCGGAGCGACGGCGAACAACAGAATCGCGGCGAGCGCGAATCCCAGTAGAGCGCCGCGCTTGGCGATGAACTCGCTCATACCAGGCTCCTTGTCTTGACGGCGAACAAGCCCTGCGGGCGGGCCTGCAGGAAGATCACGATGAGTACGAACACGATGACCTTGGCGATCGACGCCGTGGTGCTGTACTCGATGAACGAGTTGAGAATTCCGAGAGCGAAGGCCGCGATGACCGCACCCTTGATCTGGCCGAGGCCGCCTACGACGACGACCAGGAAGGCGTCGATCAGATAGCTCTGTCCCACAGTGGAACTGGTGGAACCGATCAGGGTGAGCGCGACGCCGGCGACACCGGCGAGACCGGAGCCGAGGAAGAACGTCGAGATGTCCGTCCTACGGCTCGAGATACCCGAGGTCTCCGCGAGATCGCGGTTCTGCACCACCGCGCGGATGCGTCGACCCATCGCGGTCTTCTTCAGTGCCACCGACAGCGCGACGACGGCGACGATTGCGAGCACGAGGATGAAGATTCTGGTCTTGGGAACCACGGCACCGAGGATGTCCACGCCGCCTCGCAGCCAGTCCGGCGTCACGACGTTGACCGCCGGAGCGCCGAAGACATCGCGTGCGAGCTGTTGCAGGATGAGCCCGACGCCGAACGTGACGAGCAGGGTGTCGAGTGGCCGGTGGTACATGCGCTGAATCAGCGTGACCTCCAACAACACTCCCATGGCACCGCCGACGAGGAAGCCGACGATCAGAGAGATGAACAGTGATGCGCCGCCGGTGGAGACGATCTGCTGCACCACGTAGGCCGTGTACGAACCGGCCATGATGAACTCGCCGTGCGCCATGTTGATGACGCCCATCTGACCGAAAGTCAGGGACAGCCCGAGGGCGGCGAGGAGAAGAATGGATCCGATCGACAGGCCGGTGAACAACTGTCCGATCACGACGTCCATGGAGGGCTCCTTCTATGGTGCCTGCGGCAGTGGTGCGGTTGAGCGCCCCAGGGGGCACCTAACCGCACCACTGCCGCAGGCACTCTTGGTCAGTTGAGGTCGGCGGCCCAGTCGTAGGTCTCCAGGAACGGATCGGGCTCGATGGGTTCCGGCGACTCGGAGACGGTGTAGATCAGTCCGTCGGCGCGGATCTCACCGATGCGTGCGGTCTTGGAGATGTGGTGATTGTCGCCGTTGATGACGACCTCGCCCTCGGGAGCAGCGAAGCTGACGCCGTCGGCGGCGGCCTGAATGTCTGCTACCGCAAAGGAATCGGCCTTCTCGACGGTGTTCTTCCACAGGTACACCGAGGTGTAGGCGGCTTCCATCGGGTCCGAGGTGGGCTTGTCGGCACCGTACTTGGCCTTGTAGTCGGCGACGAACTTGGTGTTCTCGGGGGAGTCGACCGTCTGGTAGTAGTTCCAGGAGGTCAGCTGGCCTGCGATGTTCTGAGCGCCGATGCCGGCGACCTCTTCCTCGGCGATGGACACCGAAAGAACAGGCATATCCGCGGCTTTGAGTCCGGCATTGGTGTACTCGCGGAAGAATGCGACGTTCGAATCACCGTTGAGGGTGTTGAACACGGCGTCGGCATCCGCGGTACGAACCTTGTTGACGATGGTGGAGAAGTCGGTGGAGCCGAGCGGGGTGTAATCCTCGCCGACGATCTCGATACCGTTCGCCGCGGCGTAGGCCTTGATCTCGCGGTTGGCCGTCTGTGGGAACACGTAGTCGCTGCCCACCAGGTAGAGGGACGTGACGCCCTGTTCCTTGAGGTAGTCCAGGGCCGGGATGATCTGCTGGTTGGTGGTGGCACCGGTGTAGAAAATGTTCTTCGACGCCTCGAGGCCCTCGTACTGAACCGGGTAGTAGAGGAGAGCGTCGTTGTCCTCGAACACCGGCAGCATCGCCTTGCGGCTCGACGAGGTCCAGCCGCCGAAAACGGCTGCGACACAGTCACTGCTGATCAGCTTCTCGGCCTTTTCGGCGAACACCGTCGGCTCGGACGCGCCGTCCTCGGCGACGATCTCGATCTGCTTGCCTTTGACGCCACCGGATGCGTTGATCTCCTCGACGGCCAGTGCGATCGAATCGCGAACCGTCACTTCGCTGATCGCCATGGTGCCGGACAGGGAGTTGAGCGAGCCGACCTTGATGGTGTCACCGGAGGTGTCGACACACGAGGTGGCAGAACCGCCGCCGCCATCGGCGGAGGTGGTGTCGCTCGCCTTACTTCCGCACGCGGTGGCGACCAGGCTCAATGCAGCCAGCGCTGCGGGAACGACCATGACGCGCTTGACGGACATGCGCTTCGAGACAGCAGGCATCTACGGGCCTTTCGGAAGTTTTGTATACGGAGTTGTATTCGCGATTGCGAACAGTAAAGGGCGAGTATTGCGTTGGTATTTTCTGCGGTGACGAGTCTGTTTCCCGCGTTACGCGGACGTTAAAGCGTCGAAATGACAAGCAAGCTTGACAAAAAATGACAAGCAGAGTTGACTTTCGCGTATGTCCGGAACGAACAACGTTCGCGCACATCGCAAACTGGCACGCATCACTCAGGCCGAACTCGGCAGCATCTGCGGGGTGAGCCGTCAGAGCATCGTCTCCGTCGAAGGCGGCGACTATGCGCCGAGCGTCTACCTGGCGCTGCGATTGGCCCGCGCACTCGATACGACAGTGGAGACACTGTTCGGAGAGGAAAAATCATGAGCGCATTCGTCAGAGCAGCCCGATTCGTCGGCGACCTCGACGACGAGTTCTACGCAGACGAACTCCAACGCGACGCCTGGAACGAGGCCTCGGCCGTCGGATTCCAGTCGCTGCTGTGGATCGGATTGATCGCGGGTTCGGTCTTGCCCTTTACCGGCGTCACCGGGGCGTGGGTGGCTCTGGGCATCTATCTTGCGCTGATCACCGTTTCCTTCGTTGTGCTGGCGTATTCCCGCGCTCGGGGGATCGACATGTACACCTCGCAGGAGCTGCGACGCGTACGCATAGGGCTCGCCGCTGTGCTGTTGGTTCTCAGCGGCGGGGGAGCGATGATTCGCCTACTTGCCCACTACGGCGGCGGCGATCTCGGGAGCCTGTGGATCGGGGCGGCCGGCGGCGCGGCGCTCGGTTTCGCCGCGGCGATCGTCGGAGTCAAGATGCATCAGCGCCGGCAGCGAGAAGCCGAGCTCGCCGCGGAGAAGGCCGAACTACAGGGCTTCGACGAAGCGGACTGATTCTCGCGTCGCGAATCAGCAGCGCTCAGTAATACAGGGTGTAAGGATACGTAAAGATATCGGTTCGAACAGTCCGCTCGCAGATCCGCGGTACGAGAGGTATGTTCTGACCGATGACATCGAGATTCCCTGGATGTTTGCGGCTGTGGGTGGGCTGGTCGGAGGCGGGTTCGTAACGCGGACGGTTTCGCCCCCGATGTAAAGAGAGGCTCGGGTCGAGGCCGATGACGACGTGTGAAACCAATCCGTCTTCCATCGCGCCACGAAGCACCAACGAGACCACGTCGGACGTTCACTTTCGGGTGGAGCACGCTAACAGGGAAGTCGAGGCCGTGCGCAGAGACAAGAGTTACCTCAGACTCGTCGGATCGAGCACGCCGCAGCCCACCATCGAGGCTCTCGGCGGACCGAAGACCATTACGGTTCACGTCGACAATGTCCTTCCGGGGCAGATGTGCGAAGTTCTGCACAACGGGATGCTGTCGCTGAGTCAGCGCGTGATCGTGGACGAGAACGCCACCAGCATCACCATCACCACGTTCAACCTCAAGCAGGGTGAGTACAACGTCTCGCTGCGTCTGGACGGACGCCTGGACTGCGTGACCGAAGCGCACACCGTTGCCGTCGGCGAGCAGCTCGAGGTTCGTCGCAGCTCGTAGGACGCAACCGTCAGCTGAGATCCTTCGCCGAAGGCTGGTGCTGGGTGATGCAGTGGATTCCGCCGCCGCGCTCGAACAGCGGCCTCGCGTCCACGGTCACCACGTCCCGGCCCGGGTACGCCTCGCGCAGGATTGCTGCAGCTTCGGCGTCGGACGGGTCGTCGTAACTGCAGGCGATCACGCCGCCGTCGACGACCAGATGATTGATGTAGCTGTAGTCGACGAAGCCTTCGGCATCACGCAGTGTCCGCGGAGCCGGCACCTCCACGATGTTCCAGTCCTCGCCCGAGCCGTCGTGGGTGGAACGCAGTGCGTCGACGATCAGTGAGCCGACCTCGTAGTCGGGGTGAGCCCGATCGTATTGCCGATGCACCAACACCGTTCCCGGCGACGGGATGGCCGCGACGATGTCGACGTGTCCGCGGGTACCGAAACGCATGGAATCACGCGTCAGTCCGCGCGGCAGCCAGATGACGTGCTGCGCGCCGATGGTTCGTGCCAGTTCCGCTTCGATGTCGGCTTTCGACAGCCCGGGGTTGCGGCCCGGATCGAGTTGCACGGTCTCGGTCACCAGCACCGTACCTGCGCCGTCGACCGCGATGCCGCCGCCCTCGTTGACCATCGACGACGTGATGCGCGGTACTGCAGCCTGATTGGCGACGAACTCGCCGATACGGCTGTCCTTGTCCCACTGCGCCCAGTCCTGTGCACCCCAGCCGTTGAAGACCCAGTCGACGGCGGCGACCGAACCGTCCTGTGCATGAACGAATGTCGGGCCGATATCGCGCATCCAGGCGTCGTTCAACGGTGCTTCGACAATGTCGATATCGCGCGAGAGGTATGTCGATGCGACGGCGCGTTCGGCCGGATCGACGACGACGGTCACCGGCTCGAACTCGGCAACAGCGTGTGCGACGGCAGCCCACGTGGAGCGGGCCTCGTGCTTGGCCTCCGGGTCGTCGCCGAGGGAGTAGCCCTCGCACGGGAATGCCATCCACACCTTGTCCTGCGGGGCGGTTTCGGACGGCATCGTGAACGTCGTTGCGGTGGTGGTCATTTGATCACCGGCGTCGCAGCGTGTCCGTCACCGTACGGTGCGTCGGCGTTCACCGGCTCGGTGAGGCGGCCGTACGTGTCGGGTCGGCGTGTCAGTAGGAACGGGAAGAGCTCCAACCATTCTCGACGCTGATCGAGGTCGAGATCCGCGACGAGGACGGCCGATTCGTCTCGGGGTGCCTGAACAAGGATGCGGCCGTAGGGATCGGAGATGAACGACGAGCCGTAGAAGGTTATCTCGCCTTCGTTGCCGAAGCGGTTGGGTACCACCATGAACAGGCCGTTCGAGATGCCGTGGCCGACGATGACGTGCTGCCACAGCGGTTGGGTGTCGAATGCCGGGAACGACGGCTCGGACCCGATGGCCGTCGGATACGCGAGAATCTCCGCGCCGCCGAGTGCATAACTGCGCGCGACCTCGGGGAACCATTCGTCCCAGCAGGTGGGCAGGCCCACTCTGGCACCGCCGAGTTCCGCCGGGGAGTACACGGGATACGGGTCCTCGGCGGGACCGGCCCGGAAGTAGGTGTCCTCGTAATATCCGGCCGAGATGGGAATGTGCAGCTTGCGGGTTCGCGCCAGCAATTCGCCCGTCGGAGAGACCATGATGGCGGTGTTGAACCCCAATCCGTCTGAGGCCTCGGACTTCTCGTACAGCGAGGCATGGACCACGATGCCGTTCGTTGCTGCGGCCTCGGCAGCGAGAGTGAACGTGGGCCCGGTCAGCAGATCCTCGGCCTCGCCTCCCGGGTTGGCTCCGGCGCGGGTGTCGGCGGGGTAGCGCAACAGGGTGATCTCGGGCAGGAAGACGACCTTCGCCCCGAGGTCCGCCGCTGCGGCGATGGCGTCGAGCAGTTCGGCCTTCAACGCCGCGGCATCGGGGTTCCAGCGATGCTGCACCAGTCCGACGCGGAGCGGTGCCCGATCGGTCGGGGTGGTGCGAGTGGGGGCCTCGGGGGCGGTGAGATTGGTGAGTGTCAGCATGCTGATCTCCTGTTAAAACGAATGTGATTCGTTAAGTATCGTGGATGTCTGCCTCGAACGCAACAGATACGGGAGAAATGCTGTGGGACGACCGTCGGCACCCCTGCTCGACCTCGATCGCATCACGACGGCGGCCCTGACTCTCGTCGAAGAGTCGGGTGGATTCACCATGCCTCAGCTGGCCAAGAAGCTGAAAGTGAGTCCGTCCTCGCTCTACAACCACGTGTCCGGACGCGACGAGATCATCGAGTTGCTGCGAGGGCGGGCGATGTCCGAGGTGGCGATGCCGGAGGTCGGTGTGCCGTGGCGTGAGGCGCTCGCCTGCATCGCGCGCGGCTACCGAAACAGCTACGGACGCTACCCGCGGCTGATTCCACTGCTGACGGCTCAGGCCGTGAACAGTAGTGCTGCGTTCGGGATGTACAACACGTTGGCGCGGGTGCTGACAGACGCCGGCTTCGCGCCCGCCGACGTGCTCCGCATCATCACTGTGCTCGACAGTTATGTGTTGGGTTCGGCGCTGGATCTGGCAGCTCCCGAGGCACCGTGGCGCAGCAGCCGCGACGTGGAGCCGGAACTGAAAGCTGCACTGGACACCGCGGGGAACTGCAAGAGCGGTCCGAGGATGCCTTCGAGTTCGGGCTGCAGGCGCTTCTGATGGGGCTCGATCCCGGGCACCCGGACATACTCGACGGCTGACTCTCTGGAAGCAACTGCAGCTCAGCTGGATTCAGCTGACGTACTCGAGTGCTTCTATCTTCTTCGCAACTGCAGTCATGTGCGCGGGCTAGCCTGGAGCTGTGAGCCCTTTTCTAGCCGAAGCTGGTTTCAGTGAGTGCGTGAACGCTGGCGTCTGCGACGCTGGATTTGACGCATTCTTCGTGAAGATGGGTATCGGTTTGCTTCTGGTGTTGCTGTGGTTCGGTCTTGCTGCCTATGTGTCTGCTGCCGCCGGGCCACCTCTGAACGCGCGGCGTACGGCGATTTCGATTCTGGCAGCTTGGCTATTGCCGATCATTGGTTCGGCGTTCTTCCTCTACTACAGAGAGGATGCTCGTCAGCACAAGTGGCCTAGCCTATGAGCGAGCAGTAGGTCGAGATACGATCCGTCACTGCCCTGCACCCGCTTGCAGGATTTCGTCGACCGTGTGGCCGATCCAACGTTCGTATTGGTCGGCGGGGGCCAGTTTCGGAAAGAACTCCCGACGCACTTCGGAGATGAGTCCCGCATAGTCGTACTCCTTCCTTTGGAATGACAACAGGTCCGGGTGATCGACCCGGTGCTGCACCTTCAGCAAGGATTCCAGAGCGGAGAACAGGGCCGCCAACGGCTCGTCCCCGCTGGAATCGGATAAAGCATTCATCGCTACCATTGCCGCCGTCGGGGTCTGTTCGCCGCTTTCCGATGTGATCCAGAGCTGGATGCGAGTGTCTGAGTTGAAGGCGTCCAGCACATTCATGCTGTGCCGGTCGTCGAACGGCGCTGGGAGCGTGGTGTCCTTCTCGAACGCCTCGAGTCCGGCACGAATCCAGTCGATATCTGCGATACCGGCCAGCGTGTAAGACCGGCGCACGGCCCACGCCGCGATCTTGCGAAGTTTCGGTGCGCGGGCGCGCGCTAGTGCGTCGACGAGCATCCTGTCGTGAAATGCGAACTGTTTGGAAGCGTAGGCGCGGTTGAGCTTGTCGGTGGGCGGTCGCCCGCCCCAGTTGATCGCGTCCTGTTTTACTTGGTTCGCCATGTATTCGTAGCCGTACTTGATGTACAGGGTCGCGTCTGCGACGGGATCGGGGTCCCACCAGCTTCTGACCTTGTGGACGGTGATGTCGTCGTTCCACACCGTGTCGCTCTTGTGGAGTCGTCGCAGAGCGGCAGGCTGGGTGACCTTCCAGACCTGGACGAGGTACGACTCGGTGGGCTCGGTGACGGTCAGGCCAGGTTTCACATCTCGACCTTGCGCGCTGACTCGAAAGGTGTTGAGACCCTTCGTAATCGGCAGCACAGGAAAATCGTGCGCAATCTCGCCATCGAGGGTGACGACTCGGAACGGCTTGCTCACCTTGACGGTGGCTTCTTCGATGATCTCCCACTCGGCTCCGGCGCTGGGGTCCCCGGGGTCGGTGGTGAGTAGTTCGACCGTCACCGTCACCGGGCCGTACGCGACACCTGTCATGACAGTGACGAAATTCCGTCCTATTTCGATGACGCTGCCGGTGACAGCTGGTTCGTAGGTCTCCGCGGATTGTGACCCGACCACGAACTGGTGATGGTCGGCTTCGACAGTTCCGGAGTACGTCACGAAACCGGCTCGCCGGGAATGGATGTGGATACGTTCCGCGGATTTGCGCTGCCACGATAGTCCCACCTGTCGACGCACGATTTCATGATCAAACCTTACGAGATCGCCAACGGGATTACCTTCTGCACCGACATGCTGTTTCGGACGGTCTTCGATTCGACTCAGACGCTGGCGTCGGGCATGTTCATCTTGACCTTGACGCAACGTCAATGCCGATCATCGAGTCATGAATCGCATCCGTCTTGCTGTCCCGCTGTACATCGGTGGCGCTTCGTTGTCGCTTTTCGGCAACTCGGCCATCACGATCGTCCTGCCCTGGTTGGTGCTGGCGACGACCGGAAGCCTGTCGTCGGCAGGTCTGATCGCTGCGGCAGCGGGCATCGCTGCGGTGCCGGCAACGTTCGCCGGTGGTCGGCTGATCGACAGATTCGGGGCACGCAACGTGGCCGTCGTCTCCGATCTCGGTAGCGCGACTGCGGTATTCGGCCTGATCGTGGTGAGTGCGACAGTGGGGTTGTCGGTGCCATGGTTCGTGGTGCTGGGAGTTGCGGGCGCTGTCTTCGATGTGCCGGGGATGACGGCTCGTCAGGCGATGCTCGCCGACGTCGCGTCGATCTCGGGGACGTCGGTCACGGCGGTGGCCGGGTTCTTTCAGACCGGCTTCTCGCTGGCGTTCCTGGCCGGGCCGGCTCTGGCGGGTCTGCTGTTGAGCATGTTCGATCCGATCGAGGTCGTTGCCGTCACCGCCGCCTCGTCGGCGGCCGCTGCGGTGCTGACGGCGTTGGTTCCGGTCGTGGGGCAGGCGTTCGCGACCGGCGCCGCCGGGTCGGGGAGTGCGCTGGACCTGATCCATCGCACGCCCGCGCTGCGCGCGATGCTGCTGTTCGCGTTCCTTGCGAGTCTGGTCACCCCGCCGATGATCAGCCTGCTCCTGCCCGGCCACTTCAACGAGATCGGCGAACCCGGTCAGCTGGGCCTGGCCATGTCGGCGTTCGCCGTCGGTACCTTGGCGGGATCGGCCTTGTTCGCCTTTTCGGCCGCCCGATCGCGACGGGCCACGTTCGTGACGGGAATGGCAGCGATGACGATCGGCATCTGGCTGTTCGCACAGCTGCAGGGGTTCTGGATCGTCGCGGCCGGGATGCTCGTGATGGGTCTCGGATCCGGGCTGTTCGGTCCGATCTGGAATGTCTACGTGGCCGAACAGGTCCCCGCAGATGTCCGGGGGCGCGTCCTCGGCTGGCTGAACATGAGCGGGCTCGTGGCGGGTCCGATGGGGCTGGGACTGATGTCGGTGGTGCTCCTCGGCGGTGATCTCGCTCTCGGGGCCGTCGTGATGGGAGTCGGGTGGACCGCCGTCGCCGCCTACGCCGTGTTGAGTCCGGGTGCGCGTGAACTGACCGAACCGGTGCCGCACTCTGCCGGAGTGGACGGTTGATCGGCAAGAATGGTCGCCATGCTGCGCATCGGTGAGCTGGCTTCCTACGTGGGAGTGACGACCCGAACCGTCCGGTTCTACCACCAGCAGGGGCTGTTGGACGAGCCGCAACGCGACACCTCCGGTTACCGCCTCTACGACGGGGAGGCCGTCCTGCGGCTCTCACGCGTCGTTGCTCTTGCCTCGGCCGGTGTGCCGCTGGCACGCGTCCACGAGCTACTCGACGCCTCGCAGGAATCCCTCGACCTGGCCTTGGTCGAGATCGACGCCGATCTGAGCACCAGGATCGAACGTCTCGAGAAGGATCGCGACAGACTCAGGCTGCTGCGTGCAGGCGACGCGCTGGTTCTGCCCGATCTGATCGTCGGCTTGATCGAGCACCTGCGCGAATCGGGGATCGACGCCGACGTTGTCGATCACTATCGCGATGCCTGGGTGCTGACGTATGCCGTCTACCGGTCAAGGCTCGATCCCTGGCTGGAGGAATTCGGTGCCGTCATGCTCCGGGACCCGGGCTATCTGGCACTCATGGTGCGCTCCTTTCGGGCAGCCGAGCTCGAACCGGAGGATCCACGGATCCAGGAGCTCGCGGACGACACGGTCGAGTGGATGGTGAACGCCTGGGACGGTGGTGCCCTCGAGTGGTCGTTCGAGCGCGGTCTCGACGACCCGCGAGCCAACGCACTGCTCGAGGCTCAGTGGGCCGACCGGCCTGCCTGGGTGCGCGTCGGCGAGCTGATCATGCAAGGCCTGCAGGAGCGCGGCGTCAAGGATTCCCGAGACTGACGAGGGACAGTCAGTCTTCGACTATCAGTGACGGAGTATCGCGGCGGAGGATGTTGCCCTTGAAGAACTCCGGCTTGCGCAGTGCTACCACCGCCATGACGACCATGCCGAGAACGATGATGCCCACGCCGATGAGGAACACCATCCCGATACCGAACAGCGAGGAGCCGCTGCCGAATTCGGGGTCCCAGGCGTCCACCGAGGTCTGTACGAACACCACGGCCATCCCGACCCCGCCGAGTAGCGGTGCCAAGAACTTGAAGAAGAAGTTCCGGGTGCTGGTGAACAAGTCCTCGCGGAAGTACCAGACACAGGCGAATGCGGTGATGCCGTAGTAGAAGCAGATCATCAGTCCCAGAGCGGCAATGGTGTCGGTGAGAACGTTGTCGCTCACCACCCGCATCACGGCATAGAAGCCGGCGGACGCGCCGCCTGCGACGAGCGTCGCGAAGCCCGGAGTGCTGAATCTCGTTGTGATGGAGGCGAACCGCTTCGGTAGGGCCTGGTAGTGGCCCATCGCGAGCAACGTGCGGGCCGGTGAGATGAACGTGGCCTGCAGTGAACTGGCGGAGCTGCTCAACACGGCCAGGGACAGCAGGATCGCGAAGGGACCCATCACCGGCCCGGCGAGGGCGGCGAACACGTTGTCGGTGGTGTCGGGATTCTGCAGTCCGTTTCCGGTGTCACCGGTGCCTGCGAAGAGCAGGGTCGCCACTGCGGTGAGCAAGTAGAGCACGATGATGAAGAACACCGTGACCAGCGCTGCGCGGCCGGGAATCTTTGCGCTGCCGGAGGTTTCCTCGTTGACCGTCAGGCAGACGTCCCAGCCCCAGTACATGAAGATCGACAGCGACAGGCCGGCGGTGAAGGCGGAGAAGCTCGGGATGCCGAACGGGTCGAACCAGTCGAGGCTGAACGAGATGTCCTGGGCCCCGTCGCCCGCACCGACCTTGACGAATGCCGCCACGATGAACCATGCCATCACCAGCAGCTGGAAGCCGAGCATCGTGTACTGCACACGCTTGGTCTCCTGCATTCCGCGGTAGCAGAGCCACGCCGCCAATGCCATGAACACCAGGCACGTGACGATGTTGACGAGCTTGTTGCCGGTCAGGTCGGCCAAGGAGTCGTTGCTGGTGACCTGGGCGAGAAAGAGGTAGAAGAAGTCGACGGCCACTCCGGCCAGGTTCGAGAGCACGATGATGGTGGCCGCGATCAGGCCCCACCCACCCATCCAGCCGACGTACGGACCGAACGCCTTCGACGCCCATGTGAACGACGTGCCACTGTCGGGTTCGGCCGCGTTGAGCTCTCGATAGCCCAACGCCACCAACAACATCGGGATGAAGCCGACGATGAAGATCGCGGGCAGGTGCACCCCGACCTCGGTGACCGTCGGGCCGAGCGACGCGGTGAGTGCGTACGCGGGTGCGATGGTCGAGATGCCCAGGACCACACTGGCGAGCAACCCGAGCTGGCCGGCGGACAGGCCTTTGGACTCGACGTCGACTACCTTGTGCTCATTCATCGCCGGCCTCTCTCGGAACAACGATCATCGGAACGGGAACGACCCGAAGCATCTTGGCGGCAACCGATCCCAGGAAGAGACGGTGAGGTTGTGCGAGTCGAGACGACCCCACCATCAACACGTCGCCGTCGTGCCAGTCGAGCGAAGAAGCGGCCTTCTCGATGCCGGAGCCCACCGCCACCCTCAGCTGCACGTCCGATCCCGCGGGCAATTCCGCTTGCACGGTACGCAGCACTTCCTCGGCCTTGGCGAGACCACTCTGTCCCCGTGTCGATTGCTCTTCGGCGGACACGAGGGAAAGCAGACGCAGCGGCAACTCTGCGGTGACGGACAGGTCGGTGGCTGCCTCGACGAGTTCTGCTGCCCCCGGCCGATTTCCGATGGCGCAGGTGATCTCCCGAATCCGCTGCGGCGGAGAATGTCGATACCCCCGCGGAGCCAGCGCGAGCGGCACATGCGCCACGTGCAGCAGATCGCTGGTGACGGTACCGATCGAATGGCGTCCGAGCAGACCGTCACCGGCCGCACCGACGACGATCATGTACGCATCGAATTCTCGGACTGCGTCGAGCAGGCCCTGTGCGAAGGACTCGTCGAACAACAGGTGCGCGCGTGCCTGCACATCCTCGGGCACCAATTTCAGTGCCTCGGCCAACCATTCGGTGGCCTGGTCGATCAAGATGTCGTCGTACCCCGCCTCGACCGGCGCTTTGGACGGCACCGGACGCTCCTGCGGCAGCACCAGAGCGATGTCCAGCGATGCGTGCAGCGAACGCGCGAGCGTTGCGCCCAGGGCGATTCCGTCCGCGCCGCTCGGTGTTGCCTGGTATCCCACGATCAGACGCATGGGCGGACCTTCCCTGAAGTCGGGCGAGCTAATGACAGGTGCTACCGGGATCGGTGTGGCAATGCTTCTGCTCCGACGCCACGACGTCGAGCGAGGGATTGCGATCGAAGAATCCGAACGGCTTGAGCCAGAACGAGACCGTATCCGCGGGCATCACCGGCCAGTCCTCCGGCCGAGTGATGTGATGGATGCCGAAGGTGTACCAGACGACGACATCGGTGTTCTCGATGCTGCGATCCTTTTCGGTCCACTCCGGCAGTCCGTGGTCGACGCCGCTCTGGTTGACGAACTCGCCGCTGGGCCAACGCTCGTCGGGCGAATTGGGGGTGACCCAGACGGTGTGGCCGATCACCTGGGCGCGCTGGAAGATCGGCGACGCGGGATCGAACATGGACGGGATCGCCGCTCCCGGAACCAACTTGTAGGCGGGCCGGGTGCCGAGGCCGTTGGTGACGTTGTCGTTGACGACCTTCCATGCCTTCTGGGTGTTCCAGTCGTAATCCTGCTTGCCCTCGGACTCGGTGGTGAGAGGGGTGTTGACCTGAGTCAGCGCGAGACCGTAAGGATTGTCGGGGCCCATCGGAACCCGTTGCGTCTCACTGGCGTACACGGTGTTCTCGGTGCCGTCGATGTCCAGATCGAGCCGGGCGACCAGGAAGTGCTGGTGATAGGGCGCGTAGGTCCGATTGTCGACCAGCGTTCCGGACGGATGGGAGCCGCCTTCGTCGAAGTGGGTGACGACCATGATGCCCGTCGCACGGACCTCGCACTCGATGTTGCCGTCCTGATAGAACCGCCAGTAGACGAGGTACTCGTAGTTCGCCACCGTGGCATGGAAGCTGACCGTGAGTCGACGCATCCGTCGCACCTCGGCCCCGGCGTCATGATCGACGTGCTTCCACAGCACGGCGTTGTCTTCCTCGTGAATGCAGATCGCGTTGGTGATCGTGTACGGCTCACCCTTGCTGTTGTGCAGCACCGCGTCGAGGTACCGGATCTCGCCGAGACAGTCGCAGCCGAGCTCGAGCGAGGTGGTCATGAAGCCCAGGCCCCACTCGCCGATGTCGAACGCGGTGCGCCGATAGTGATCCTCGGTGTGATCGCGATAGGGAACGACCATCTCCGCGAACGACATTCGATTCGCCACGGACCGCACGTTGCCGTTGTCGTTGTAGTTGACGGCGTGCAGCGTCATGCCCTCGCGGTAGTTGAATCCCACCCGCAGCGACCAGTTCTGCCACGTCAACTCGTTGCCGTCGAGCTCGAACGAGGGCCCATCTGTTTGAGTGATCTCGAGGGGCTTCAAGGGTGGACGTGTGCTCGAATTCCTGATTCGCTCCGGGATATGGCGAGGGACGTACTCGCCCATGATCTCCGGCCGCTCGACGCGATACGTGTCCTCGATCTCGAGCAATTCCATCGTGTTCACGTCGATCACGCAGTGGAATCCGCCCACCGGTCCGGCGTAGGGATTGGCACCCTCCGCAGCTTTGACCCACGTGTCGGACCAGCCGAGGCGTCGACCCTTGTACTTCTCGGGCGTCACCGCCTCGCCGTAGGTCCAGGTGTCCATGAACTCCAGATCCAGATCGGTGATACCGCGATCGGCAAGGGCAGCAATCACATCGGGGTGGGCACGCAGGGCCGCGTCGGCCTCTTCCCACTCGTCGACGGTGAAGTTGGGCTGCACGTCGGGGATGTGTGTCCACGATTCGGTGGTGCGGTCGTCGAGCGACACCACGGCCTTGAAGGTGGTGTTCTCGTTGCGGTTCAACACCACCGAGACTGCTCGACGCGCAGGCACGGTGCCGTCCGCGTCGAACGCGGCGATCTCGGACTTGGCGGGTTCGATCATTTCGATCGAGGCGTAGCGCCAGCCGTCGCCGACGCCGTGATCGCGGCCGAGAACCTCGGCCACGGCGGCGAATTCGTCGCTGGACAGGGGATCGAGGGGATGAAAGGTCATCGAAGAGTCTCCGTCGAGCTCATGACGTGCTTGATGCGGGTGTAGTCCTCTACCCCGTAGGCCGAGAGATCCTTGCCGTAGCCGGAGTACTTGAATCCTCCGTGCGGCATTTCGGCCACCAGTGGGATGTGGCAGTTGACCCACACGGCTCCGAAGTCCAGAGCTGCCGAGATACGCAGTGTACGTGCATGATCGGAGGTCCACACGCTCGATGCGAGGCCGAAGTCGACGTCGTTGGCCAGCGCGATGGCCTCCGCCTCGTCGGTGAATTTCTGCACCGTGAGCACCGGGCCGAACGTCTCCTCCTGCACGATGGGGTCGGACTGCTGCACGCCCGTGATGATGGTGGGCTCGAAGAAGAAGCCCTTGTCGCCGATGCGCGTGCCGCCGGTGACGATGGTGGCATGCGCGCCGATGCCCTCGACCTTGGCGCTCACCTGCCCGAAGTGGTTGACGTTGTTCAGTGGCCCGAGGAAGGTATCGGGGTCGTCGGGGAGGCCGACTTTCAGCGTCTTCGCCTTGGCGACAAGGGCATCGACGAGGGCGTCGTGCACCGACTCGTGTACCAGGACGCGGGTGACGGCGGTGCAGTCCTGACCGGCGTTGAAGAAGGCGGCCTCGGCGATACCGTCGGCGGCCTTGCTGATGTCGACGTCGTCGAACACGATTGCCGGTGCCTTGCCGCCGAGTTCGAGGTGCGCTCGTTTGAGCTGCTTGGCGGCGGCCACGGCAACAGCGATGCCGGCGCGCACCGAACCGGTGATCGATACCAGGCCGGGAGTCTTGTGCTCCACGATGGCCGCTCCGGTGCCGCCGTTGCCGAGAACGATGTTGAGCACGCCGTCGGGGACGATGCCCTTCGAGAGCTTCGCCAGCACCAGCGTGCTTTCGGGGGTGGTGTCACTCGGCTTGAGCACGATGGTGTTGCCGGCGGCCAACGCAGGACCGATCTTCCAGATCGCCATCATGAACGGGTAGTTTCAGGGCGTCACCTGACCGACGACACCGATCGGTTCGCGTCGAACATAGGAGGTGAAGCCGTCCATGTACTCGCCCGCCGATTTGCCTTCGAGCATCCGCGCCGCGCCTGCGAAGAATCGGATCTGATCGGCACCGACGGTGACTTCCTCGGCGGCAATGGTGGCCTTGGGCTGACCGGTGTTGCGGCTCTGCGCTTCGACGATCTCGTCGCTGTGCGCCTCGATGGCGTCGGCGAGCTTCAACAGCACCTTCTGCCGTTCGCCCGGCGTCGTCTTGCCCCAGGTCTCGAATGCACTGGCGGCGGCCGACATCGCAGCATCGACATCGGCGGCGTCGGAGATGGGGGAGTGGGCGACGATCGACTCGTCCACCGGACTCACCACATCGAGCATCTCGGTGCCCGAGGGCGTCACGAACGCCCCGTCGATGTAGTTCTGCAGGACAGGCACCGTCATCACTGAACCCCTAGCGTCGACTGTTTCGGTTCTGCAAAGCCTGCACCTACGGACGAGACTTCGCCACCCGACAAGATGTCCAGTGGCTTCCTTTCGATCAGGACGAAATGTCCTTCTCCCGGGCAAGGGCCCGGACGCCCGCGATGAATGTGTCGAGACCGAGCTTCTCGAACGCTGCCCGAGCCGTGGCATCGGCCAGATGCGGGGCGGCAGCGAGGATGTTCGGGAACTCCTGGGGATCGAGGGATTCCATCGTCGACGCCACCTCCTGCTCGACGTGTGCCCGACGCTCCGGTTCGACATCGAGACCGGTGAACAAAGGCTCCGTGATCAGCGAAATGGCGACCCGAACACCCTGGCGGGCGAGTTGGGTGGCGTCGGGAACGGAGAAGCCGGCCTCACGCAGGAGCTTCAGGCTGAGTTCCATCGCGGCTCTGCTGTTGGGAGAGAACAGCATTCGCGGCACCACGATAGTCGCGGCCCCCGGGTGTGCGCGCAGGGCGCGCATGAAGTCCTCGTGCACGGTGCGCAGTTGGTCCCACCACGCGGCGGTGGGATCCACGGTGATCTCGAGGTCCTGGCAGACGCGGTCGCCCATGGCGTCGAGTAGCTCGTCCTTGTTCTCGACGTGCCAGTAGATCGCCATGGGGGAGACGCCGAGTTCGGTGGCGATCTTGCGGATGGTGAGCGAGTCCAGTCCGCGACGGTATGCGACGTCCAGTGCGGCATCGACGACGGCAGTCCTGGTCAGGCGGGGCATCGGCATAACTATACAGGTGTACGAGTCGGTGCTAGCGTGACTTGTACTTAGTACGAGAAAGGGGCGGAAAATGGACGACGTCATCCTCGTCGGCGGCGGAATCATGAGTGCAACGCTCGGGACACTGCTGCAGCGACTGGAACCGCGCTGGTCGATTCGGGTGCTCGAGCGATTGCCTCGCGTGGCAGCGGAAGCATCCGCCGGATGGAACAACGCCGGAACCGGTCATGCCGGACTGTGCGAGACCAACTACACGACACTGCGATCCGACGGGTCCGTCGACATCGATCGAGCCGTGGGGATCGCCGAGCAGTTCGCGACTACCCGTCGCTTCTGGTCGACGCTTCCTCGGGTGAACTTCGTGCGCCCGGTGCCGCACATGACGCTCGTACGAGGTGCCGACAACGTCGAGTTTCTGCGCGCACGGCACAGTGCGTTGCGCGCGCACCCGCTGTTCGAGGCGATGGAGTACACCGAAGACGCTGCAGTACTTCGGCAATGGGCACCGCTCGTGGCAGAGGGCAGGACGGGGCAGTGGGCGGCGACCCGAGATGCGACGGGTACCGACGTCGACTTCGGTGCAGCGACGCGGCAGCTGTTCGAGGCCATGGAGGTCGCAGGCGCGAGCGTCGAGACCGGCCGTGAAGTGCGAGGGTTGAGTCAGGATCGCGATGGATCCTGGCGACTCGACGTACGCGGCGGTCGACCGGTGGAGCGCGCTCGCTTCGTGTTCGTCGGAGCCGGTGGCTGGGCTCTGAAGTTGCTGCGCAGAGCTGCAATTCCCGAGGCGCGAGGCTACGGACTGTTGCCGATCAGCGGACAGTTCCTACGCTCCGATCGACCCGAGCTGGTCGATCGGCACCACGCCAAGGTGTACGGGATGCCATCCTTCGGAGCTCCGCCGATGTCGGTGCCGCACCTGGATACTCGCATCGTCGACGGCCGGAGTTCGATTCTGTTCGGACCGTATGCCGGGGCGAACCCGAAGTTTCTGAAACACGGATCGATGCTGGACCTTCCGCGATCGGTCGGTAGGGACAACATCGGCTCATTGCTGTCGATGGCCCGCAAGAACACTCCGTTGATCGGATTGCTGCTCTCCGAGTTGACCGCCACGAGAAGCAGGAAGATCGCGGCCCTGCGTGAATTTCTGCCGTACGCCGAATCGGCGGACTGGTCCATCACCAACGCCGGTCAGCGCGCTCAGATCGTGAAGGACGGTGCGCTGCAGTTCGGCACCGAAGTGGTTGCCTCGCAGGATGGCACGATTGCCGCGGTACTCGGCGCGTCGCCCGGTGCGTCCACGGCCGTGCCCATCATGATCGAGCTGTTGACTCGGTGCTTCCCGGAACGACAGTGGGACTCTCACATGCGGGAGCTGCTCAGCGGCTAGCCTGTGGCGGTGGGAGACACAGAGGTGGGGTACCGACAGATCGCCGACGACACCTGGGCATTCATGCGGCCGCCCGGAAGTTGGGGACAGACCAACACCGGACTGATCGTCGCGCCGGGTTCCGCGT
The DNA here is from genome assembly GCF_003688915.1 of Rhodococcus sp. SBT000017. Lineage (NCBI taxonomy): Bacteria > Bacillati > Actinomycetota > Actinomycetes > Mycobacteriales > Nocardiaceae > Rhodococcus > Rhodococcus sp. SBT000017. Next base: position 818,410 of record NZ_REFU01000002.1, on the reverse strand, counting down.
CGATGCTGATCGACACCGTGTGGGATGTGCACTGGGCGCAGCGGGTCGTGGCCGACACCGCCGAACTGGTGGCCGACGCGCCGATCACCGAAGTGCTCAACACCCACTCCGACGGCGATCACTGGTGGGGAAACGACACCGTCCCCGCCTCCGCTCGCATCACCACCAGCGCCGCGTCACTGCACGCGATGAAGGAAGAAACGCCACCGAAAGGGGTGGACGCGTTCGCCTCTCTCGGCGCGAGGATCGGCTGGGCGCCGGGACCGGTCGGTGCGATGGGCTCCTACATGAACCGGGTCCGCGGCGACGCCACCTTCCCCGGGGCTCTGCCGCGGCTGCCCGACCACACCTTCGAGACCACCGAGACCATCGACGTGGCAGGACGACCCGTACACCTGCGCTACCTCGGCCCGGCGCACACCGAAGGCGACCTCATCGCCCACCTCCCCGACGTCGGTGTGGTGTTCGCCGGTGACCTGCTGTTCATCGACGCCACCCCGGTGCTCTGGCACGGACCACTGCAGAACTGGATCGACGCCCTCGACCACCTCCTCGAGCTCGACGCCGCCGTCTACGTTCCCGGCCACGGACCCCTGTGCGGCACCGACGAGATCCGCGCCGTCCGCAACTACTGGACCTGGGTGTCCGAGGCCGGACGCAGCTGCTTCGACGCCGGACTCGACTCCACCGTGGCCGCCCGAAACCTGCTGAAATCAGGTGAATTTCAGCCATACGCGCACTGGGACTCACCGGAACGACTCATCCTGAGCATGAGCACCCTCTACCGCCTGTGGCGAGGCGAGAAGCCTGCGCCACCCACGCTGACGCGTCGAGCACGGGCGTTCGCGGACGCGGGGCGGTTCTTGCGAGAGCGCTAGAACCGCTGCGTCGACGACGCGGCGTGCGTGAACAGGCCGGCCAGATCCGTTTCGGCCGCAGCGGGCTCGAGTACGACGGTGGTAGCACCGGCGTCGATCCAGCGTTGCAGATTGCTCGGCGCGGCATCGGAATCGGAACTCATGGCCACGTAGACGACGATCTCGTGCCCCGGCCCACCGTCGATCTGTTCGACGGCAGCACGCACCTGATCCGGTGACGTCTCGCTCGTCAGGATGGTGCCCACACCGGTGCGTCCGCTCAGAGCGAGAGTCTTCGGCCCCGTCGCACCGACGAGCAGTGGCGGCGGTTGCGGCGGAGGCCAATTGAGCTGCACGTTGTCGAGTGAGACGTACCGACCCTGCACGGTCACGCTCTCGCCCGCCAACAGTGCGGTGAGCGCTGCCATCTGTTCGCTCAGCAATGTCAGAGGCGACTGCGCTCGAGCTCCGATCTGACCCATCCACGACTGAACACCGTGTCCGAGCCCGACGCGTAGCCGCCCCGGATGGACTCGGGCCACGGTGGCGATCTCCATCGCTGTGGCGGCCACGTTGCGCATCGGAGTGGGCAGCACCCCGATGCCGACGCTCACGCGTTCGGTGCTCGCGAGAACCAGTGCAGCAGTGGACAGTCCGCCGGAGTAGAAGCAGTCCTCCCACAACCACACCTCGTCGACGCCCGCGCGGTCCGCCGCGCGTGCTGCCTCGAGGAGATCCTCCGGCGCAAGTTCGGGTCGGAGTACAACGCCGATTCGTGTCATGGCAGTCTTCCTTTCTTCTCAGCGAACGAGATACGGGGACACCGAACTTCGGTGCTCGTCGATGTCGAGGTCCTTGCCCAGTGGCGGGAATGCGCGTTGCGGGCAGTTCGAGCGCTCGCACACCCGGCAGCCCGCTCCGATCGGTGTCGCCGCCGCCGAACCCTGCACGTCCAGACCGTCGGCGTACACCAGTCGTCCGGCGTGGCGCAGTTCGCAACCGAGGCCGATCGCGAAGGTCTTGCCGGGCTGACCGTATCGCGCTGCGCGTCGCTCCACGGTGCGCGCAATCCACAGGTAGCTGCGGCCGTCGGGCATCTCGGCGATCTGCGTCATGATCTTGCCCGGATAGGCGAACGTCTCGTACACATTCCACAGCGGGCACGTGCCACCGCTGGACGAGAAGTGAAAACCTGTGGCGGACTGTCGCTTCGACATGTTCCCGGCGCGATCGACGCGCACGAACGAGAACGGCACACCCCGCAACTCGGGTCTCTGCAAGGTGGACAGGCGATGGCAGATGGTCTCGTAGCTGACCGAGAAGAAGGCCGAGAGCCGCTCGATGTCGTACCTAAAGTCCTCGGCCACGTCGTGGAACTGGTGGTACGGCAACACCGTCGCAGCGGCGAAGTAGTTCGCGAAACCGAGCACCGCCAACTTCTTCGACGACTCACTGGTGAAATTGCCCTCGTCGGCCATCTTCTTCAGCAGATCCCCGCATTCGAGATAGGCGAGTTCGGCGGCGTACTTGAACACCTTCTGCCCGCCCGAGAGATGCGGTGAAATCTCCAGTACTCGCGTCTGCGGATCGAACCGGTGCAGCACGTTCTCGCCGAGGTCGATGCGATTGACGATCTGCACATCGTGAACGGTCCGCAGCCGCTTGGCGATCTCGCCGCCGACGTCGGCGCGATGGAATCGGATCCTCGACGTCAGAGCCTCTGCCGCAGTGTCCAATTCGTGCAGATAATTCTGCCGCTGATAGAAGTAGTCACGCACTTCCTCGTGCGGCTTGCTGATGGAACCACTGCCACTGCCGTCGGAGAAACGCTCCTCGGTAGCGGCCAACAGCTGAGCCGTCGTATTGCGGTATCGGCGGTGCATGTTGACCATCGCCCGTGCCAACTGCGGGTGTGAGCTGACCATCTGCGCGATCTCGTGCGCATCGGCGTCGATCCCCATGTCCTGATCGAGTGCCACCTCGCGGAGTTCGGCGACCAGCCTGGTGTCGTCCTCGGAGGCGAAGAACGATGTGTCGACGCCGAACACCTCGGAGATCCGCAGCAGTACCGGCACCGTCAGTGGACGCACGTCGTGCTCGATCTGGTTGAGATAACTGGCCGAGATTCCCAGCTTCTGCGCCAGCGCCACCTGACTCATGCTGCGTTCGCTGCGGAGCTGCCGAAGCCGCACGCCGACGAAGGTTTTGGACATATCGCCAGGCTACGCCTGCGAAGAATTGGCTTAACAGCATTGGCAACTAGCTGCTGGATCACAATTCGGGGCTGTTCGGGAACATTAGCCGAGGTAAAGGCGTATACCGGTATACGAGCTATTCACCACGCACCACGAGGAGCGGTCATGTCCAACCGTCAACGCACATCCGAAATCGTCAGGGACGTCGTCGTATTCGTCACCGGAGCCGTGCTCGTCGCATCCACCGTCTGGCTCCCCGTCCAGGGAGACCAGGAAGTCACCGGTGCCATCCTCGTGCTCGGCATTCTCGCTGCATCGACTGCGCTGTGGGCCATCGGATCGTCGTCGAGGCAAAGCCACTGGACCCACGTCGGTCTCGGCATGCTGCTCGCAGTCTCGCCCGCGCTGATGGTGTTCCCGTCCGGATTGCTGGCTGCGGACCTGTTCGCCATCATCGGTGGACTCGTGATCGCCGCGATGGGTGCGCTCGGGGTGCTCTCCTCGCGTCGGACACCGATCACCTCTCGGGTGATTGCACACAGTGACGAGCGAACCGGCGTCCGAATTTGATCTCGACAACTGATGCTCCACTCCCGGGGTCGTGTGCGATGAATGTCGTGCGCGGCTCCGGGAGTGGAGCATTGTGTGCAGTCATCGCCTCGATTCCCGACGCCGCCGGATCACCGACGCAATCTCGCCGGCGATGACGTCCGGTGCGGCCAGTACGTCGAATGCCGAGTAGCGCAGCACCAGCCAGCGATCGAGCACCAGCGCGTTCTGCCTACGCCGATCCTTGCTGAATACCCCAGCTGCACTGTGGAATTCACGCCCGTCCACTTCTATGATCGTTCGGCTGCGACGGTCGACGAGGTCGCAGATGTACGGACCGACTGCCGCATTCATCTCCAGGTAGAGCCCGATCCGGTGCAGCGCGCGTCCCAATGCCCGCTCCGGTTCCGAGGCGAATCTGGTCACTGCCAACCGAACTTGGCGAGCCAACTCTGCGTTGCCACGTCGGCCCGGGAACCGCTCGAGCAAGCAGAGGAGCGATGCGGAGTCGAGTCCGAACTTCAGGCGTTCGTCGATCAGCAACTCGGCCTCGGCGCGGGGGAGTACCGCCAGGCAATCGAGAATCGTCTGCGCAGGGGTGGTGCAGGGCAGGGTCTCGACTTGGTCGACCAACACGGAATCGAGTGCGCGACGGTGTAGCCGAAGCCATGGCGGTGGCCGCAACCTCGCCGAGCGAGGGACGGTGGCATCGAGAGTGGACGGCTCCGTCGTCCAGCCCCGCAGGTATGCGGCCGACCGGTGACTGAGCACGGCGTCCGGTCGCCACAGCGAAACGGCCCGACACCGATCCATCGTCGACGGTTCCCCTCGCATATGGACCGTCGGCAGAACGCGGGTGAAGCGCCGCGAGACGGTGCTGGGGTGTAGTCCGGAAGCCAGGAGCTGCTGAAGGGTGGCCGGGCCGGGAGTGGAGCCTGCGGAACGACTTGTGGGGCCGGGAGTGGAGCCTGCGGAACGACTTGTGGGGCCGGGAGTGGAGCCTGCGGAACGACCTGTGGGGCCGGGAGTGCGGCCTGCGTCGGTGTTGTCGGGAGTCATGGGTGCAGCATCGGGGATGTGTCGGCCGGCCCCAGATGCTCGACCTGGGGAAATGCAATGGCCTGTGGATAGCTGCGTGCCTGTGGATGAAGGCGCGTCGTGCTCCACTCGGGGGTGCCGGACGCGTGATCCCGGCGAACGTGATGGCGAGTGGAGCACCCCGTGCATGTCCACATCGTGGGATCGACGTACTGTGATGTCGGTCACATGAAGATCGGTTTCTGACTCGATTCAGACGCCCTGCTCAAACCGTACAAGCGTCCGGTAAGGAATTTTGTTCATTCCGTTCATCAACTGGGGATTCATCGCTACTGGCGAGTAACCACGCCGTCCGATCGGAGAGGTTTGCGTCGGCCAAAAATTAGCAACATTAGCAATGGTGCCGGTAAAGCTAGCCAAGATTGGCACTAACAACTGGTAGACGCATGTTTTCGGGTGTGCCATTGTTTTGGAGTACACCAGAAGGGCCTGGCAACGATGTGAAGATTCGTCTCGAGGCAGGCCGAGAAGCAGAAGAGACTGGAGCTGAAGATGTCGACCACCGGCACCCCGAAGACCATCGCCGAGATCCAGCAGGATTGGGACACCAACCCCCGCTGGAAGGGCGTCACCCGTAACTTCACCGCGCAGCAGGTCTCCGACCTCCAGGGCACCGTCGTCGAAGAAGCGACACTCGCTCGCCGCGGCAGCGAAATCCTGTGGGACCTCGTGAACAACGAGGACTACATCAACTCGCTCGGTGCCCTCACCGGCAACCAGGCCGTGCAGCAGATTCGCGCCGGCCTCCAGGCGATCTACCTCTCCGGCTGGCAGGTCGCAGGCGACGCCAACCTCTCGGGCCACACCTACCCGGACCAGAGCCTCTACCCGGCCAACTCGGTGCCGTCGGTCGTCCGTCGTATCAACAACGCGCTGCTGCGCGCCGACGAGATCGCCAAGATCGAGGGCGACACCTCCGTCAAGAACTGGGTTGCACCGATCGTCGCCGACGCCGAAGCCGGCTTCGGTGGCGCACTGAACGCCTACGAGCTGCAGAAGGCCATGATCGTGGCCGGTGCTGCAGGCGTGCACTGGGAAGACCAGCTCGCATCGGAGAAGAAGTGCGGCCACCTCGGCGGCAAGGTTCTCATCCCCACCCAGCAGCACATCCGTACCCTGACCTCCGCGCGTCTGGCCTCTGACGTCGCCGACGTCCCGTCGGTCATCATCGCCCGCACCGACGCCGAGGCAGCCACGCTGATCACCTCCGACGTCGACGAGCGTGACCGCGAATTCCTCGACGGAACCCGCACTGCCGAGGGCTTCTTCGGCGTCAAGAACGGCATCGAGCCCTGCATCGCTCGTGCAAAGGCCTACGCACCGTACGCAGACCTCATCTGGATGGAGACCGGCGTGCCGGACCTCGAGGTCGCCAAGAAGTTCTCCGAGTCGGTTCGCAGCGAGTTCCCGGACCAGCTGCTCGCCTACAACTGCTCGCCTTCGTTCAACTGGAAGGCGCACCTGGACGACGCGACCATCGCCAAGTTCCAGAAGGAACTCGGAGCCATGGGCTTCAAGTTCCAGTTCATCACCCTCGCAGGCTTCCACTCGCTCAACTACGGCATGTTCGACCTGGCACACGGCTACGCCCGCGAAGGCATGACCGCGTTCGTCGACCTGCAGGAGCGCGAGTTCAAGGCTGCCGAAGAGCGCGGCTTCACCGCCATCAAGCACCAGCGTGAGGTTGGTGCCGGCTACTTCGATCGCATCGCCACCACCGTCGACCCCAACACCTCGACCGCAGCTCTGAAGGGCTCCACCGAAGAGGGCCAGTTCCACTAGAGGAGCAGTTCCGCCTCCCCGGATCTTCAGCGCACTAGTCAGGCGGCCCCAGCGTTTCGTTGCGGGCCGCCTGACTCGTCTCTGGGCACGTTTGCTGGTACCCCAGCAGAGTTACCCTCATCTCGCCTTATGCTGTTGTGCCGCAATGCAAATGAACAGGAGTGCTGTATGACGGTCGAGAGGGTGGGGATCGTCGGAGCGGGGCAGATGGGGGCAGGAATCGCGGAGGTGTGCGCCCGCGCCCATGTCGACGTGCTGGTCCACGAACAGACCCGCGAACTGACAAGCGCTGGACGCACCCGCATCCTCAAGTCCCTGGACCGCGGCGTCAGCAGCGGCAAGATCACCGAACGTGAGCGAGAGCACGCTGCGGCCAGGCTGCGCTTCACCTCCGATCTCGGCGACTTCGGCGATCGCCAACTCGTCGTCGAAGCAGTACTCGAAGACGAGAAGATCAAGGCCGACATCTTCGCCGAACTCGACTCGGTGGTGACCGACCCCGATGCCGTCATCGCCTCGAACACCTCCTCCATTCCCATCGTGAGCCTGGGAGCCGCAACGACGGCACCCGGCCGCGTCGTCGGTCTGCACTTCTTCAACCCGGTCCCGGTACTGCCACTCGTCGAGCTCGTCACCACCGACCTGACCTCACCGATAGTGGCCGACCGTGCCGAGCGATTCGCAGGCGACGTTCTCGGCAAGCAGGTGGTGCGCTCGGCCGACCGCTCGGGCTTCGTCGTCAACGCGTTGCTCGTGCCCTACTTGCTCTCCGCGATTCGCATGGTCGAGTCCGGATTCGCCACCAAGGAAGATGTCGACAAGGCGACGGTGCTGGGGCTCGCGCACCCGATGGGGCCGCTCGCACTCGCCGATCTCATCGGCCTCGACACCGTCAAAGCCATTGCCGATTCCATGCACTCGGAATTCGCCGAACCGCTCTTCGCCGCACCGCCGCTGCTACTGCGCATGGTCGAGGCCGGGCAGGTGGGCAAGAAAACCGGAGCCGGGTTCTATCGCTACGAGAACGGCCGGGTCGCAAAGTAGCAACCGTCGCGTAGCGCTATTGTCGTTTTGCCAGTTCAATCACCTCGATCACAGGAGCGCGTCAGTGAGCAAGTCCACGAAGTCGAACGGTGTGGTTCCCAAGGCATTCGGGATCGGGTTGGCCGCCACCGGCGCCGCCCACTTCGTGGTGCCGGAGGCGTTCGAGGGAATCACCAAGCTCCCGTTCCCCAAGGACACTCGAACCTGGATCAGTCGCAACGGAGCCACCGAATTGGCGGTCGGTGCGGCGATCGCATACCCGAAAACCCGCAAGATCGGACTTGTCGGTCTGGTGGCGTACGTTGGGTGGCTGGGCGTCAATATCGCCAAGAACAGCTGACGTTACTGTTGCAAACGACTCGTTTAGAGCAGGAATAGCCTGGTCGAGGCGGTAGCTGCCTTGCGCTTGCACTGATGCGTAGGTAGCAATGTAGGTATGACTTCAGCTACCGCTTACCAGGCCACCGCTCCGGACGCCCCGCTCGAGAAGGCGACGATCGAGCGACGCGCCGTCGGACCGAACGACATCCTCATCGACGTCAAGTTCGCCGGCATCTGCCACTCCGACATCCACACTGCCCGTAACGAGTGGGGCGGCACCACCTACCCCGTCGTTCCCGGGCACGAGATCGCCGGCATCGTGGCCGAGGTCGGCTCCGAGGTGACCAGCCGCAAGGTGGGCGACCGCGTCGGCGTCGGCTGCTTCGTCGATTCCTGTGGCGAGTGCGAGGCGTGCAAGGACGGCGACGAGCAGTACTGCACCAAGGGCGTCGTCCAGACGTACAACTCGAAGACCTACGAGGGCGAGTTCACCCACGGCGGCTACTCCACCCAGATCGTCGTGACGGAGAAGTTCGTCCTCGGCATCCCGGAAGGCGTCGAGCTCGACGTCGCCGCACCGCTGCTGTGCGCGGGCATCACCCTGTACTCGCCGCTCAAGCACTGGGGAGCAGGACCGGGCAAGAAGGTCGCCATCATCGGCATGGGCGGCCTCGGCCACATCGGCGTCAAGATCGCGCACGCACTCGGAGCCCACGTCACCGTGCTGAGCCAGACGGACGCCAAGGAAGCCGACGGCAAGGCCTACGGTGCCGACGAGTACTACGCCACCAAGGACACCACCGCCCTCAAGGATCTGCAGGGCAAGTTCGACCTCATCCTCAATACGGTCTCCGCGAACCTGCCGATGGGCAAGTACCTCGGACTGCTCGCTCGCAACGGCACCCTCGTCGAGCTGGGTGTTCCCGAGAAGCCCCTCGAGGTGCCCGCGTTCAACCTGCTGGCCAACCGTCGTTCGTTCGCCGGTTCGATGGTCGGCGGCATCGCCGAGACCCAGGAAATGCTGGACTTCTGCGCCGAGCACCACATCGGTGCCGAGATCGAGGTCATCCCGGCCGAGAAGATCAACGAGGCATACGACCGCGTCGTCAAGTCCGACGTGCGCTACCGCTTCGTGATCGACGCAGCCACGCTGTAACAGTCTCCTTGGACGCGTGAATGGTCCATCGACCTGCCCAGACGGGGGTCGATGGACCATTCACGTCTTCGAAGCGGGTTCAGCTCTCGGCCAGCCGCTTCTTCTCGTGTTCGACGTCGAAATCTGCTGCGGGCCAATCGAGATCGAGCTTCTCCAACGTGTCGATCAGGATCTCCGTGACGGCCAAGCGGCTGTACCACTTGCGGTCGGCCGGAACGACGTACCACGGTGCATGGTCGAAGTCCGTACGATCCAGCACCCGCTGATACGCCGCCCGATACTGCGGTAGGAAGCCACGCTCGGTGACGTCGCCCGGGTTGTACTTCCAGTGCTTCTCGGGTCGATCGAGCCGCTCCTGCAATCGCTTCTTCTGCTCGTCCTCCGACACGAACAAGGCCACCTTGACGACGACCGTGTCCTCGTCGACCAATGCCTTCTCGAAGGCGTTGATCTCGTCGAATCGCTTCTCCCACACCTGCCGTGGCACGAGGTCGTGGACCGCGACGACGAGAACGTCCTCGTAGTGGGATCGATCGAACACCCCGATTCGGCCTGCCCGCGGAAGTGCTTTGCGGATGCGCCACAGGTAGTGGTGTTGCTTCTCTTCCTGAGTCGGCACCCCGAACGAGGCGAGGTCGACGCCCTGCGGATCGACCATCCCGATGACGTGCTTGACCATGCCGCCCTTGCCTGCGGTGTCCATGCCCTGCAGCACCAGCAGAACCGACTTGGTGCCGCCAGCGCGCCCATGGGCATAGAGCTTTTCCTGGAGCGCCGCGAGTACTGCACCGCGCTGCTCGAGGACGTCGTTGCCGTGTGCCTTAGCGCCGCCGAATCCCGGAGTTGCCGTGAAATCGATGTCCTCCACACGGGGAGAGGCGCTGGCGCGCAGCACATCGACGGGAGAGAGAGTCCACAGTTTCGACTTGTCGGCCATAGGCGAGAAGACTACTTCTCTACCATGGGATTCATGGCCCCTACCATTGCAAAAGCCGAAACCGTTTCGCGTGAGCAACTGCTCGAATTCGTATCTCCGCGGCACCACCACACCCTCATCACCCGCAAGCGCGACGACGGTCTTCAGGTCTCTCCGGTCTCGGCCGGGGTGGACTCGGAAGGCCGCATCGTCATTGCCACCTACCCCGAGCGCGCGAAGGTGCTCAACATCCGCCGCAATTCCGCCGTCACGGTGCTGGTGCACAGTGACGACTGGAACGGCGACTACGTACAGGTCGACGGGACGGCCGAGATCATCGATCTTCCCGACGCCGTCGAGCCGCTGGTGGAGTACTTCCGCAGCATCGCCGGCGAGCACTCGGACTGGGACGAGTACCGCGCGGCGATGGTGAAGCAGGGAAAGTCGTTGATACGCATCGTGATCGACGCCTGGGGACCGATCGCCGCGGGTGGGTTCCCGCCGGGGAGAGTGTGACAAGCCCGCCAGGGAGAGTGTCACAAGCCCGCCGGGGAGAGTGTGATCTAGCCCGCCGGGACGAGTGTGATCTAGCCCTTCAGTGGTGCCGCGAACAGTGGCACCGCGTTTTCCAGTGCGTATCGGGTGCCGGCCACCGAGGCGGCCGAGAATGCGTTGGACAGGTTCAGGTCGCCGAGTACGACGAGCCGTCCGTCGCGTGCCGACGGCAGGCCCTGGATCGACGGGTTGTCGGTGATCACCTCGGGTCCGGTGCCGATGGGGAACATGACGGTGAGGTCGGCGTCGAGGGCGGAGATGTTCTCCTCGGACAGTTCGATGTTGAACGCTCCCGGCTCGGCCAGGTTCTGGATGGCCGGGGTGTTGGTCAGTCCGAGGGATTCGAGGAAGTCGACGCGGGTGTCGCCGCGGACGTAGGCACCGACCTGTCCGCTGTAGAGCGTCCCGACGGCGACGGTCTTGTCGGCGAACTCGGGGTTGGCGGTGACGGCATCGGCGAGCAGCGTTTCGGTGTCGTCGACGAGCTTCTTGCCCTCGTCGACCTTGCCGAGTGCCTGCGCGACGATCTCGGTCTGGCCGTCCCAGGTGGTGCCGTAGGCGATGTCGGTTCCGGGCGGTGCCGCGACGGTGGGGGCGATCTCGGAGAGGTCGTCGTAGACGGCTTTGTCGTTGGTGCTGCGTGTCCACAGGATGAGGTCCGGTGCAAGCGCCGCGATCGACTCCATGTCGACGTCGAAGGTGCCGACGATCGTGGGGTCGGTGTCGTAGGTTTCGTCCACCCACGGGCCCAGACCGTTTCCGCCGACGCCGAGCCAGTCGCTGGCACCGACCGGTTGCACGCCGAGAGCCAGGGCGGTTTCGGCGTCCGACCAACCCAGTGCGACCACCCGCTGCGGATTCGCAGGGACTTCGACGTCGCCGAACATGTCGGTCACGACGGTGCTGCCGGATTCGGCCGAGTCGGCACTACCACCGTCGGAACCAGTGTTGTCGGAACTGCATGCGGTAAGGGTGAGGGCGAGGGCGAGGGCTGCCGCAGGCAGAGCCAACGAACGAGAAATGCGCATAGGGCACGCTAACCTATCAAGCGCTGAAATGCTCCACGATCTTCGCGCAGAAGGCCGGCAGGTCGTCCGGGTTGCGGCTCGAGATCAGGTTGCCGTCGACGACCACTTCCTCGTCGACGACGGTTCCTCCCGCGTTGCGAATGTCGGTGCGGATGCTCGGGTAGGCCGTCAACGTCCGGCCCTTCAGAACGTCGGCCTCGACGAGGGTCCAGGCTCCGTGGCAGATGACGCCGACGGGCTTGCGGGCTTCTACGAACGCACGGACGAACTCCACCGCGTCCGCGTCCACGCGCAGTTGATCGGGGTTGGTGGTTCCGCCGGGCAGGATCAGTGCGTCGAAGTCGTCCGCGGAGACGTCGGCCACGACGCGGTCGACGGTGAAGGTGTCGGCGGCGTTGACGTCGCTCTCCATCGCTTGGATGTCGCCATGGTCGAGTGCAACCAATGTGACTGTGGCTCCGGCATTTTCGACGGCCTCGCGGGGCTGAACCAGCTCGACTTGCTCGACGCCGTCGGTAGCGAGAATGGCAATGCGGCATCCGGTCAAGGTTTCGGTAGTCATATCTGTTCGAATGTCCGACCGGGCCTGATCTCAAACTGACGAGCGATGGTACGAATGGAGACATGAGCGACTCACCCATCGAAACCCCGACCGAGGATCGCGTCGAACAGAATCTCCCGATCGCGGACGAGCCGAGTGCCGATGGTCTGCCCATCGAGGCCGACGCCCGAGACGTGCTGGATCAACGAGCAGAAGTTCCCCTGGACGACGACGGGTACGAGGAGCGCTAGGAAGCGCCGGGTTCGTCGTCCACCAGAGGATGCGGCTGCGACTTGAACTTCGCGGGAGAGCCGTCGGCCATGGCGACCCCGTGGATTCCGCCCCACATCATCATGCAGAGGTAGTCGATCAAATCGTCCGCGGACATCGACTTGTTGGAGATCCACCAGTGCGTGGCCAGCTGGACCGCACCGACGATGGCGAAGGCCCACGGCACCGAACCGCCGGAATCCATCTCGCGTTGCCGTAGGCGTTCACCCAACACCGTGGAGAGCAACTCGGCGATCATTCGCTCGGACTCGGCGACCACGTCGCGGTTGTTACCGGCGTTGTTCGCCATGACGTACAGGTACACCTCGGGATCGGTGGCCACCGTCTCGACGTACGCGGTCACCACGACGCGAGTGAGCTCGTACTCGTCGAGCTCGTGCGAGATCGCGGCATAGATGCGCGGGGCGAGAGTCGTCTCGACGTACCGCGACATGGTCGCGCTCGTCAGATCGTTCTTGTCGGTGAAGTAGCGGTAGAGCACCGTCTTGGAGATACCGATCTCCGACGCGATCTCGTCCATTCCGATCTCGCGGCCTCGCAACCGGATCGCGGCCAGCGTGCCGTCGACGAGCTCTTCGCGGCGCGCGATCTTGTGCTCACGCCACCGACGTTTGCGACCGTCCGGCTTCTCGACCTTCGGCTTGTCCTCGCTCGGCTCGGACTCGTCCAGCTTTGCCTCCGTCGTATTTCTCGCCACGACCACCACCCTATGCGCCCCCGAAGACACCGTCGCAGGCTGCGTCCGGTTGATCCGTCGCAGTTATGGGCACAATGTCGGTTGTGCACCTCATGAACTTCGACGATGACACCAAACGTCGCGACCTCCGCAAGATGAAGACGGTCGCGACCGGGTTTCTCGTATTCGCATCGATCGTCTACCTGTTCTGCCGGTGGCAGGAGTCGACGGGGGCAGGTGCCTGGGTGGGTTACGTCCGGGCGGCGTCGGAGGCGGGCATGGTCGGCGCGCTCGCCGACTGGTTCGCGGTGACGGCACTGTTCAAGCACCCGCTGGGTATCCCGATTCCGCACACGGCGCTGATCAAGAAGAAGAAGGACCAGCTCGGCGCGAGCCTGAGTTCGTTCGTCGGCAGCAACTTCCTCGCACCCGAGGTGGTGTCCGAGAAGGTTGCGTCGGCGCAGGTTCCGTTGCGGTTGGGTACCTGGCTCGCCCAGCCCGACAACGCCGAACGCGTCGCGGCCGAGGCGGCGACCGTGCTGCACGGAGTGGTCGACGTACTCAACGACGAGGACATCACCGCCGTCATCGACAGCACCATCGTGCGTCGACTCGCCGATCCGCAGTGGGGTCCGCCGATCGGCCGCATCCTCGACGAACTGCTCCGCGAGAACCGTCAGCTGCCGTTGATCGACATGCTCGCCGAGCGCGCTCACCAGTGGGCGCTCGGCAGCCAGGAGATGATCGATCGTGTCGTCGCGCGGGATTCCCCGAACTGGTCGCCGAAGTTCGTCGACACTCTGCTGGGCGAGAAGGTCTACAAGGAGCTCGTCGAGTTCACCTGGAAGATTCGCTCCAACCCCGAGCACGACGTCCGTCAGGCCGCGAACAAGTTCCTCGTCGACTACGCCAACGACCTGCAGCACGACCCGGTGACCATCGAGAAGGCCGAGAAGCTCAAGGCGCAGATCATGGGACGCGAGGAGATCACCGGCCTCGCCGCGGCGACGTGGAAGGTGGCCAAGCGTCTGATCACCGAGTCGGTGGACGACCCGACGAGCACACTGCGCACCAAGATCAAGGAGAACACCGCCAACCTCGGTGTTCGCCTGCGCGACGACGAGGAGCTGCGCGGCAAGGTCGACGGTTGGCTCCTCGGTGGGGCGAGCTACATCGCCTCGAACTATGCCGACGAGATCACCACGATCATCGGCGACACCGTCGCTCGCTGGGATGCCGAGGAGGCGAGCAAGAAGATCGAACTGCAGGTGGGACGCGATCTGCAGTTCATTCGCATCAACGGAACCGTCGTCGGCTCCATCGCCGGTCTGGCCATCTACACGATCTCGGATCTGATCTTCGGGCACTAGTGCTAGCAGAGTGCTTGCAATAGTTAGCACCCTTCGGTACCGTCCAGTAGGACACCGAAAACAGGAGGCCGAGATGGCCGATGACGAGGGGGATCTGGTCGCCAAGGCGACCGAGGCGACGCAGGTCGTCGCCGAGGCAGGGGATCTTGTCGCCGCAGTCGTGACGACCGCAGCTCAGGACATAGGCAGCTACATCCGGTCGCAACGGGAAGCTGCACAGGTATCGATGCGGCAACTCGCCAGCCGAGCCGGAGTCAGCAACCCCTACCTCAGTCAGATCGAACGCGGACTGCGCAACCCGTCCGCAGAAGTGCTAGCGCAGATAGCCAAGGGTCTGCGCGTCTCCTCGGAGGTGCTGTACGTCCGGGCCGGGATCTTGGAAGCACGTCCCCACGGTCCGGTGCGCGAAGCTCTGCTCGGCGATGAGCACATCACCGAACGGCAGAAGCAAGTGCTGATCGAGATCTACGACTCGTTCTGTCGTGAGAACGAGTCGACGCAGGAGCCCGAACCCGACGAACAGGAGACACCCGATGTCTGATTCCAAGAACTTCGAGAACGTCAAGACCCCCATCTTCGCAGCCGTGGGTGCAGGCGACGCCGTCGTCCAGGCCGTAGCGGACGTCGTCGCTCAGGTGCGCTCGCGCGCCGAGAGCCGTACCAGCGAGGTCAACGCCCGCATCGCCGACATCTCCGAGGACGTCACCGAAGGCGTCGAGAGCCTGCGCGAGCGGCTGGCGAACCTGCCCGCAGAGCTTCCCGACGAGATCGCCGAACTCCGCGAGCGCTTCACCCCCGAAGAGCTCCGCAAGGTTGCCGAGGCATACCTCAAGGTCGCCTCCGACCTCTACACCTCGCTCGCCGAGCGCGGCGAAGAGACCGTCGAGCGCATCCGCCGCACCCCGGCCGTCGAAGAGAGCCTCGAGCGCGCCAACTCCGCCGCCAACGATGTCGTCGACCTCACCGAGCAGGCCCTCGGAACCGTCGCCTCGCAGACCCGCGCAGTCGGCGAGCGCGCCGCTGCCCTGGCCGGCCTCGCGTCGGACAAGGTTCGTGAAGGTGCCGACGAGATCTCCGACGCCGCCGACGAGCTCGCCGAGAACATCGACGAAGCAGGCGACGAGGCCAAGGACAAGGCCGTCGAGGCTTCTGACAAGGTGAGCGGTGTGGCAGGCAAGGTCGAGGCCAAGACCCGCAGCAGCGCCAACTCGCCGATCAAGAAGACCCCGGCTCCGGCCAAGAAGACGGCACCGGCACCGGCTGCCAAGAAGGCCACCCCGGCTCCGGCCAAGAAGGCTCCGGCGAAGAAGACCACTCGCTGAAGCACTCGTAAAGGAAACGACCCCTGCGCCGCGCGGCGCAGGGGTCGTTTCTCGTACACTGGCGGGTGTGATTGCGAGCAGCTTCTCCCAGACGATCTTCCTGATCCTGCAAATCATTTCGATTGCCGGAGCCGCGTTCGCCATTTTCCATGCGCTGCGCCAACGGCCGGACGCGTTTCCCGCGGCCGGGAAGCTGACCAAGAACGCCTGGTTGGGCATTCTGGCGGTAGGACTGCTGCTGACGTTGATCGGTCCCATGGTCATCATGTTCTGGATCATCGGCATCGTCGGCATCGCGGTGTACCTCGTCGACGTCCGACCCAAGATCGACAGCATCCAGCGCGGACCCCGCTGGTAAGCAGCCGCGTCGACGCCCGTTCGGTCGAGGGCGTACCGTCTACCGCACCCGCCAGGGGGTCGAGGTAGAGGGGATTTCTGTGGTTTCACGCAAGGTAGTCGAACGCGTGCTGTTCGGAATAGGCGGCGCGGCAGCGGCGGTCTCGGTCGGCGCGTTCGTGGTTCGGCGGCGTCGCCTGCACTCGTTCACCAAGACGACCGACGTCCAGCCCGACGAGTTGCTGCAGTACCCCACCTTCGAGCCGCACATCACCGAGGTGGTCACCGACGACGGTGCGCACCTGCACGTTCGCAGCTACGGTGACGCCGATGCCGCGCCGATCGTCTTCAGCCACGGCTGGACCTGCTCGGCCGACTACTGGTACCCGCAGATCAACGCCCTCGCCGGCCGCTACCGCGTCATCGCGTACGACCAGCGCGGCCACGGCCGCAGCGACGTGGGAACGCGACCACTGAGCCCCGACGTGCTGGCCGACGACCTCGCCGCGATCCTCACCGCCACCGTCGACGAGGACAACAAGGCCGTCCTGGTAGGACACAGCATGGGCGGCATGTCCATCATGGCCTGGGCCGGAAACTATCCCGAACAGGTCGACAGGCTGGTCAGTGCCGTACTGCTCGCCAGCACCGCGACCGACTCGCTCGTCCGCGAAACCACGGTCATCCCGCTGCCGCAACGCTTCCCACGCCTCCCGACCCCCGTGGGGAAAGCCGTGCTCAGCTCGGCGCTTCCGCTGCGGCCGTCACCGGTGACCCGCCAAGCCATCAAATACATCTCGATGGCCCCCGGAGCGACACCTGCCGAGGTGGCGTTCTGCGAGAAGATCGTGCTGGAATGCGCGCCGCGCACCCGCGGCATCTGGGGCGCCGCGCTCACCGACCTCGACATCCGCGAGGCACTCGAGAACATGTCCGTACCCACCAGCGTGCTCGTCGGATCTGCTGACCGCTTGACCCCGCCGGTACACGCCCGCAAACTCGCCCGCGCCCTGGACGACCACGACCACCTGAGCAGACTGATCGTGATCCCCGGCATCGGACACATGAGCTCGGTGGAAGCAATCGACGAATTCAACGCCGAAGTGGTTCGGCTCCGTAACTTGTGATTCTTCGGGTCTCGCCTAGCTGAAGACCACGGTCTTGCGGCCGTGCACCAGGACACGATCCTCCAGGTGCCACCGCAGGCCGCGGGAGAGCACCAGCTTCTCGATGTCGCGGCCCTGACGCACCATGTCGGACACCTCGTCGGCATGGTCGACGCGGATGACGTCCTGCTCGATGATCGGACCCGCGTCGAGCTCGGCCGTCACGTAGTGGCACGTCGCACCGATCAGTTTCACGCCCCGCGCGAATGCCTGGTGGTATGGACGCGCGCCGACGAACGACGGCAGGAAGCTGTGGTGGATGTTGATGGCCCGGCCCGCCCAGTGCGCGCACAGCGATTCGGGGAGAACCTGCATGAACCGTGCCAGCACCACCGCGTGCGGGTCGTAGGAATCGACCAGCGACCGCACCTCCTCGAAGGCAGGAGCGCGCTCGGCCGGATCCTTCGCGAACTCGACGTGATGGAACGGGGTGCCGTGCGCGGCGGCGATCGGCTCGAGTGACTTGTGGTTGCCGATCACCGCGGAGATCTGAGCGGGCAGCTCGCCGCCCGCAGCGCGCCCGAGGAGGTCGTGCAAGCAGTGTGCTTCCTTGCTGACGAGCAGGACCACGCGCTTGGGTTCACCCGAATCGTGAAGTGTCCATTCGGTTTCCGGGCCGAGCTCGGCGGCCACCGCGGCGAAACGCGTGCGGAGCTCCTCGATACTCATGTCCACGGACGACGCGCGTACTGCCTGCCGGGTGAAGAACCAACCGGTGTCGGGATCGGCGTGATAAGCGGCCTCGACGATCCATCCACCGACCTCGGCGAGGAAGGTCGAGATGCGGGCGACGATGCCCGTCTTGTCGGGGCAACCGAGCGACAGAACGTAGCGGCGATCCTCGGATACGGAAGAACTCATACCGCCGATTGTCTCAGGGCGTCCGCACCCCGGTTGCCACCAGTGTCCCGAGATCGATCGAATCGATTCCGCGCTCGGTCAGCAACGCAGTGAACTCGGCACGGACCTGCGTCCGGGTCGCATCGTCGAACGAAGTCAACGCGCCCCGCATCGCGCTGCCCAGCACGAGAGCCCACACGAACGACTCCGTCGCGGGAACGTGGTTGGACAGCTCGACGACCTCGACATCGGTGGTGCCGGCCGCGGTGAGCCACGCGCGGAGGAGATCCACGGTTTCCATCCGCCGGATCGGATGCTTGTCGTAACCGTCCTGCGCGAGTGGCCCGTTGTGCTCGCTCGGCGGCGAATGCGCACCGATCACCTCGAAGAACGTGCCCGCGAACGCCTCGATCGCCCCCTTGCGCCACACCGTCACCCCGACGCGACCGCCCGGACGAACCAGAGACACCAGACGCGCGAAGTCCTGCTCGGGATCAGGCAGGAAGAAGATGCCGTACGAACAGGCCAACGCGTCGTATCCGGCATCGGGAACCGTCGACGGCGGCTCCCACTCGGTGGCGTCGGCAACGACGAAGTCGATGTTGCGCAGTGCCCGATCGGTGGCCTTCACCCGGCCCACCTCCAACAGGTCGTCGGCGAGGTCGATGGCATGCACGAGACCGTCGGGGCCGACGGCCGCCGCCGCGGGAATCGCCGACGCGCCCGTACCCGAACACACATCGAGAACCGCGTCGCCGGTGGCCAACCCGAGCGCGAAGGCGAGCGACTGCCCTGCCGGCCCCCAAACCTGCGGCGTCACCGCGTCGAACTCCCTGCTGGTGGCATTGAAGGTAGCGGCGAGCGAGGCTGCGGTCATGAACGAAAATCGTAGACCGTCAGGGCTGTGAAATGCAGAGCTGTGAAAAGCTGGACCGCATGACACTAACCCGCGCCGCCCTCGCCGGAATGGTCGACCACACGCTGCTCAAGCCCGAAGCCACCCAGGCCGACGTGGCCGCCCTCATCGAGGAAGGCCGCGAGCTCGGAGTGCTCGCCGTATGCGTATCGCCGTCGATGCTGCCGATTCGCGCCGAGGGAATGCTCACCGCCGTCGTCGCGGGATTCCCGTCGGGCAAGCATCATTCGTTGATCAAGGGATCCGAGGCGCGTCTCGCGGTGCAGCAAGGTGCCGACGAGGTCGACATGGTGATCGACGTCGGCGCGGCCATCGCGGGAGACTACAACGCGGTACTGGCCGACATCGTCACCGTCCGCGAAGGGATCGCCGGAAGCGCCGTCCTGAAGGTCATCATCGAATCGGCAGCACTGTCGGACGATGCGATCGTCGAGGTGTGCCGCGCAGCCGAGAAGGCCGGTGCCGACTTCGTCAAGACGTCCACCGGATTCCACCCGGCCGGCGGCGCGAGCGTCGAAGCAGTGCGATTGATGGCAGAGACGGTCGGCGGACGACTGGGCGTCAAGGCCAGTGGCGGCATCCGCACCACGGACGCCGCCCTGGCCATGATCGACGCGGGCGCAACACGATTGGGGTTGTCGGGAACGCGCGCGGTGTTGGACGGTTTGAACTAGAGCGACTTCCGCGCACGTGGGTTATGCGACCAGCGAGCAACCCTCGGGAGTCGGCTGATTCTGATTCTGCTGGGTCACCGGAATCGTGTACTGCCCGCCTTCGAGGGTGAGCTCGATGCCGGAGTCGGTGACGGTCAGCGACGTCGGAGCCATGTCCAGCGGGTAGGCCTGCAGGCTGTCGGTCAGCACGCCGACGACGGAGTCGACCAGATCGGTGGGAATGCCGAGACCCAGGATCGACGCGTCGACGGTCTGAAAGTCGACCCTGCCGTCCACGACCTGTGGCTGGACGGTGAGATTCGCCAGAGCCCCGACGGCGAATTCGAGGGTGCCCGCCGACGCATCCGAGGTGACGCCCGAGACGATCGCGCCGATGCCCTGGCTCTGCAGGGTGCGGGTGATGCCGTCGGTGGACCACGAGATGTCGGCACTCGAGCTGCCGATGGTGCCGCCCGAGTCGGCGGTCTGCGTCAGGTTCAGGTCACGTGCCTCGGCCTGCACGACCATGCCCTCGGCGGGGCCGAAGCGCGCGTCGTCGCTGTCGACGGTCACCGAGGAGACCTTCTTGTCCACCAGCGAGAGCAAGACCGGCTTGAGGCCGAGACCGACCTCGACCTGGCTGCCGAGCTCGGACTCGAGCTGACCGGCGAGGCAGGATTTGATCTGCTGACGGACGAACAACTCGCCACCGATGACGGCGACGAGGAGGACGACAACGACGGAGACTGCGATCAGCGGTGCGGTGCTGCGCCTGGCTGTGGATGACATTCCTGGCAGTCTTCCCGATGATTCTGAGCAAGCTCTGTGAAACTCGCCGAACCTGTGTTCTCGGGACCAAAATTTGTGACCTGTAACACATTGTGACGTACGCTTGCGTCATGAGTACGACAGGACCGAGCGTGCACGAACTGCACTCGTTGGCCACTCGTCAGGACGGCTATTTCACGGCCGAGCAGGCCGGTGAGCTCGGCTTCGATTCTGCGATGGTGCGCGTCAATCTGGCCACGAACACGTGGACTCGCGTCGAGCGCAACCTGTTCCGACTCGGCCAGTGGCCCCGCAGCGAACTCGAAGTGTTCGCCATGTGGTGCGCCTGGTTCGGCGGCGAGGCCGTGATCTCGCACCAGAGCGCCGCCGAGCTACACGGATTCGGGCACTTGCACCCGCAATTCGTGCACGTCTGCGCGTTCGGCGACCTACGACTGACCGACACCAGGCTCGCGGTTCATCGTCTGCGACTCGAACCACGGGACGTCGAATCGGCGGGCACGTTCAACCTCACCACCCCGGTGCGTACGGTGCTCGACCTCGCAGCAGGTGGCATCTCCCAGATCACCCTCGACGAGGTGGTGTGCGACGCCGTCGCGATCGGTCGCGTCGACCCGCACACGCTGTATTGCGAGGCGGGAAACAGTACGGACCGAGTGGCCGAACGCGTCGAACTGGCACTGTCCGCCTGCACGTAGCCACAGAATCGGGTGCATCCGACCGCGCTCAGCGCGGTCAGCTGCACCCGATTCACGTTGCCGGTGCGACCGTCGACCAGGGGACCGTGAGCACGTTGTCTCGCATCCGCCGGCGGGGGAGTGTGATCGGAATGCCCTGTTCGGCAAGCGCTTTCATGGCCGCGCGCCACCGAATTCGAGGCCCGAACGGTGCCAGTGGTGCCGACACCGACCACGCTCTGTCGGCCCGTCGAAGCAGATCGTGCACGCGCTCACCCTCGATGTTGCGGTGTATCAACACCTTCGGTAGCCGCTCCGCGATGTCCGACGGCATCTCGACGTCGAACGGATCCCATGCCAGCGTCAGTGAACGCGGCCCATCGGCGTCGAGCAACACCCAGGCGCAGCGTCGACCGAGCTCGTCGCAGGTACCGTCCATCAACAGGCCACCGGGTGCCAGGCCCGACAGAATGCGGTGCCAGGCAGCAGGTACTGCATCCTCGGGATACTGCCGCAGTACGTTGAACGCCCGCACCAGGTTGGGGCGCAAGCCCGCGAGTTCGAAACCGCCGCGGGCGAACTCCACGCCGTCACTGCCCGGGACGACGCGAGCGGGGTCGATCTCGAGACCGGTGACTCGGAGATCGGGCCGGACGGTGCGCAGTCGACCGGCCAGCTCGAGCGTGGTGTTCGGCATCGCCCCGTACCCGAGGTCTACGACGAGGGGATTCGGCGAGCCCTGCAGAACACGTCGAACATCGGGGTTGTGCATCAGCCACCGGTCGCTGCGACGCAACCGATTGATGCCGGTGGTGCCGCGAGTGATGACGCCTTCAGGGGCAGGAGTGGAGCCTGCGGAACGACCCAGATGGGGAGTGGAGCCTGCGGAACGACCCCTGTTCGGCTTGTTCAGCTCAGGCGTTCTTTTCGAGCCAGTCGGCGGTCACTTCGCCCTCGCCGCGCCACAGGTCGATGAGGTTGACGAGCATGAGCTGCTCGAGCTTGCCGCCGATGAACGGCAGGAAGACCTTGGCCTCGGAGGAGGTGCGCAGCGTCGAACCGCCGTTGGTGGGGAACAGCGAAGTGGTGCCCTTGAGCGAGCCGGGTCCGGCCGGGATCGACGCGTCGTAGTGGCCCGCGGTAACTTCCTCGAACGCGTCGAAGTGCACGTTGCGGGTGATGACCATGTCTTTCTTCATCACCGTCTGCGCGATGTCGGGCAGTTCGGTGCGCGGGATGACGTGGTGCATCACGATGTCGATTCCGGCGTCGGACACCTCGAAGCTCTTCAGCTCGTTCTCCGAGTACTTACGCATCTCCTCGATGCGCGCATCCCAGTGATCGCGACTGGAGAGCGCTGCATAGACCTGCTGCGTCGAGTGGGTGAACCGGGCGGAGTAGTTCATTCGGCGAGCCATAGTGCGCCAGGCTAGCTGTTCGCCTGCGCGGCGATCCAGTTACCGGTGAAGTCCTGTTCGTTGTCGATGAGCGAGAGCACCTGCTCGCTGATCATCGCTTCGATCTTGCCGCCGAAGATGGGGACCTTGACCTCGGTGGTGCCGGCCAACGCGATGGTGGTCGTCTCGCCCGTGGCGTCGAGTGTGGTGGTGCCGGTGATGCGCGCGGGTGCGCCCTCGACGGTCGCGCCGAAGGTGCCGTCGGCGTGGGTGCCGTCGAACGGTCCCCAGCTCTCGGTGCGTTCGATGATGAGGTCGCCCTTCTTGAAGGCGGTCACCGCGGACGGCAACTCCTCTTCGGGGACGGCCTGGGTCATGACGACGTCGATGGTTCCGTTGCCGACGGTGACGCTCTTCAGGCTGGCACCCGGTCCGCCGATCTGCTCGATGCGGTCCTTCCAGTACTGCTCGGACGTCAGTGCGGCGTGGACCTTGTCGGCGGAGGCGGGCACAGTCGAGCTGTGCTCAATGGGGCGAGGCATCCCCGCAGGTTACCGGGTGACTGAAGACGCCGGTGCGCGACCGGTAGCGTCATAGTCCGTGCCTACTGCAATTTCGGAGCTCACCACCATCCGGGTGGGCGGCCCGGCCCGTGAATTCACTGTTGCCTCGAACGCTGACGAGTTGGTCTCCCTCGTGCGCGACGCGGATCGCGCGGGAACCGATGTGCTGGTCATCGGCGGCGGATCCAACCTGGTCGTCGGCGACGACGGGTTCGACGGCCGGGTGGTTCGGGTGACCGGATCGCGGCTGGATATCGACGGCGAGATCGTGACGGTCGATGCTGGCATCGAGTGGGATGCCGTCGTGCAGGCGACGATCGATGCAGGACTGTCCGGCATGGAAGCGCTCTCGGGCATACCTGGAACCACCGGCGCGACGCCGATCCAGAACGTCGGCGCGTACGGCGCGTCGACGTCTGAGCTGTTGCACAGCCTCACCGTCTACGACCGCGAGAGCGAGCAGACGGCGGTGTGGACGCCGGAGCAGTGCGGTTTCGGAACGCACCGGTCGTCGGTGTTCAAGCGATCCTCGCGGTACGTGATTCTGGACGTGACGTTCGCGCTGAAGAAGACGACCGAGTCGCTTCCGGTTCGCTACGCGGCGTTGTCGGAGCGTCTCGACGTGCAGATCGGCGACGTCGTACCGGTGTCGGACGTGCGCGCGGCCGTGCTGGCGCTGCGCGGCGAACGCGGCATGGTGCTCGACGGAGAAGATCACGACACGTGGAGCGTCGGATCGTTCTTCCTCAACCCGGTACTGCCCGAGGTGCCCGAGGCCGCTGCGCACGCGCCCAGCTTCCCCGACCCCGCGGGAACGAAGATTCCGGCCGCCTGGCTGATCCAGAACGCGGGCTTCCCGCGCGGCTACGGCACCGAATTCGGCCGCGGCACCGCAGCGCTGTCGTCCAAACACGTACTTGCCGTCACCAACAGGGGTGGGGCAACCGCGTCGGACATCATGGCGCTGGCCGCGCACGTCCGCGACGGGGTGCAGGAGAAGTTCGGCGTCACGCTCACGCCCGAATGTGACCTCGTCAACTGCGCGCTGGGTTAGGGCCGGTCGAAACGGCGCATACGATGGAGCTTTGTTCGTCGGGCTCGTAGGAGGTAAATCAGTGCAGGTCACCAGCGTGGGACATGCGGGATTCCATATTCGGACCGAGGCAGGAAGCATCCTGTGCGATCCGTGGGTGAACCCGTCGTTCTACGCGTCGTGGTTCCCGTTCCCCGACAACTCCGGCCTCGACTGGGACGCCCTCGGTGATTGCGACTACCTCTACGTCTCGCATCTGCACAAGGACCACTTCGACCCGAAGAACCTGGCCGAGCACGTCAACAAGGACGCCACGGTTCTGCTGCCGGACTACCCGGTGCTCGATCTCAAGCACGAGCTCGAGAAGCTCGGCTTCCACAAGTTCTACGAGACGACGGACTCGGTCAAGCACACGATCTCCGGTCCCAAGGGCGATCTCGACATCATGATCATCGCGCTGCGCGCGCCAGCCGACGGTCCCATCGGTGACTCGGGTCTGGTGGTCTCCGACGGCAAGACCGTCGCGTTCAACATGAACGACGCGAGGCCGGTGGACCTGGACGTGATGACCGAGAATTTCGGTCCCGTGGACGTGCACATGCTGCAGTACTCGGGTGCGATCTGGTACCCGATGGTCTACGACATGGTCTCGCGCGCGAAGAAGAACTTCGGTATCCAGAAGCGTCAGCGTCAGATGGATCGCGCGCGCCAGTACATCGAGCAGGTCGGCTCGACGTGGGTCGTCCCGTCGGCAGGCCCGCCGTGTTTCCTGGACGACGATCTGCGCTCACTCAACGACGTCTACGGCGACCCGGCCAACGTGTTCCCCGACCAGATGGTGTTTCTCGAGCAGATGCGACTGCACGGGCACGACAAGGGCCTGCTGATGATGCCGGGCACCGCCGCGACATTCGACGGTTCCGAGCTGATCTCCCACGAGCACCCGATTCCGACGGCCGAGGCCGAGGCCATCTTCACCACCGGCAAAGCCGACTACATCGAGGCCTACGCCCAGCGTCAGGCATCGGTCATCGCCGCCGAGAAGGCAGCCTGGGCTCCCGCCGAGGGCGAGCCACTGCTCGAACCGATGCGAGGCCTGTTCGAGCCGATCATGGCGCAGACGGATCTGATCTGCGACGGCATCGGCTACCCCGTCGGAATCACGATGGGCGACGAAACCGTTGTGCTCGACTTTCCGAAACGGATCGTGCGCGAACCGATCTCGAACGAGAAGTTCCGCTACAGCTTCACCATCCCGCCGGAGCTCGTGCGCACCGCGATACGTGACCAGGAGCCGGACTGGGTCAACTCGATCTTCCTGTCCACCCGCTTCCGTGCCCGACGCGTCGGTGGCTACAACGAATTCCTCTACACGTTCTTCAAGTGCCTCACCGACGAGCGCATCGCGTACGCCGACGGCTGGTTCTCCGAGGCGCACGACGACACCGCCACGATCACGATGGGCGGCTACGAAATCCAACGCCGCTGCCCACACCTGAAAGCGGACCTGACGAAGTTCGGCATCGTCGAAGGAAACAAGCTCACCTGCAATCTGCACGGATGGGACTGGAGCCTCGATTCCGGCCGCTGCCTCACCTCCAAAGGCCACGAACTTCGTACGCGCAAACTCTGAGTCACTCCGCAGGCTCCACTCCTGTAGCTGTGAGTCTGCCCCCAAAAATCGGGGTAGTTCGCAGACGCAGGTACGTTGGACAACGTGCATGAGCAGGTAGAACAGACAAAACGGACGCGTACGGTGTGGTTGATCGCCGTGCTCGTCGCCTTGGTGGCACTCGTGGCAGGCTGCACCGTCGGATCGGGCGCGGGCGGCTCGGGCGCCGCGGCCCCGACCACCGAGGCAGCGCCCGTCGCCCAGGTCACCGAGAACCCGGTCGCAGGTGCCGCCGACGTCAGTCCCGTCGCGCCGATCTCGGTCTCCGTGGCCGACGGAACGCTCACTCAGGTCGCGTTGACCAACCCCGACGGCAAGGTCGTCCAGGGCGCGCTCTCGCCCGACAAGACCTCGTACGCCGTCACCGAGCCACTCGGCTACGGCGTGCAGTACACCTGGTCCGGCTCGGCGCTGGGCAGCGACAACAAGACCGTCGACATCACCGGTGCCTTCACCACCGTCGAACCCGACAGTCGCACGTCGGTGAGCACCAACATCGGCGACGGCCAGGAAGTGGGCATCGCCGCGCCGATCATCCTGCAGTTCGACTCCGCGATCGCGGACAAGGCCGCCGTCGAGAAGGCGTTGACGGTGACCACCAACCCGCCGACGCCCGGCGCGTGGGCATGGTTTCCCGACGACAACGGATCACGGGTGCACTGGCGACCGACGAACTATTGGGCTCCGGGCACGACGGTGGACGTGAAGGCGAATCTCTACGGGGTGAACTACGGCGGCGGTGCCTACGGTGCGGACGATGTGACGCTCGACTTCTCCATCGGCCGCAGCCAGGTCGTCATCGCCGACGCCACCAGCCACCGCATGCAGGTGGTCCGCGACGGCGCGACGATCATGGACATTCCCGTCAGCTACGGCGAGGGCAACGAGGACCGCAACGTCACCCGCAGCGGCATCCACGTCGTCACCGAGAAGCACGAGGACTTTCTGATGTCCAACCCGCCGTTCTACGAGAACGTCCGCGAACGCTGGGCGGTGCGCATCTCCAACAACGGCGAATTCATCCACGCCAATCCGCTGACCACCGGTGTGCAGGGCGCATCGAACGTCACCAACGGGTGCATCAACCTCTCCGACGCCGACGCTCAGGAGTACTTCCAGACGGCGATGTACGGCGATCCCGTCGAGGTCACCGGAACGCGCATCGACCTCTCGGCTGCAGACGGCGACCTGTACGACTGGGCCATCGACTGGCCGACGTGGGAGTCGATGAGTGCGGCGTAGCCGCAGTGGTGTGATTAAGTGCCCCCTGCGGCACTTATCCGCACCACTGCGCGCAGCGCACTATTTCCGGGAGAAGCGCCCCGGACCGGCCTGATCACGTGGCTTGATGATGATCTGGTCGAGGTTGACGTGCGACGGGCGAGACGCCACGAAGCCGATGACCTCGGCGATATCGCTCGCCACCAGCGGTGTGATGCCCTGGTAGACCGCGTCGGCCTTGTCTGCGTCGCCGTCGAACCGGACGAGCGAGAACTCGGTTTCCACAGCACCCGGCGCTACCTCGGTCAACCGCACCGGCTTGCCGAGAAGCTCGCCGCGCAACGTCCGATGCAGCACTGCCTGAGCGTGTTTGGCCGAGGTGTAGCCCGATCCGTTGTCGTAGGCCTCGAATGCCGCCACGGAGGTGATGGTGACGATCAGGCCGTCACCGGAGTCGATCAGCTTGGGCAGCAACGACTTCGTCACCTGCAATGTACCGAGCACGTTGGTCTCCCACATCCAGCGCCAGTCGTCGAGGTCGGCGTCGATCACCGGGGCCAAGCCCTTCGCGCCACCGGCATTGTTGATCAACACGTCGACGCGGGGGATGACCGCGGTGAAGGCGGCGACCGAATCCTCGTCCGTCACATCGAGTTCCAGGGCAGTACCACCGATCTCCGACGCCAACTCCTCGAGCCGGTCCAGTCGGCGGGCACCGATCACGACGTGGAAGCCGTCGGCGGCGAGTTGACGGGCGGTGGCCGCGCCGATGCCGGAGCTTGCTCCGGTGACGACGGCGATTTTGGCATCGGGGGAAATCTGTTCGGACGAGGTCATGGCGAAATTCTATGCCCGACGTGCCCCGTGCTTTCCGATGCCCGATTGGACATCGAACGCGAGGGTGCTAATTTTGGATCCATGTCCGCCAGTGAGACGACCGCGATGCGGGTCACCTATGTGACCGCGTCCCTGGGTTCTCGCTTGCCGCTTCCTCGGGAACTGTGTTGTCCCGGCCAAGGAATCCGTCTCTAGCTCCCTGTTTCGGGCTGCAGACAGTCGATTCGCGTGTCGTGGTTTCTGTACGACCACCGCACCCCTTCCTTGACCTGCATCACTTCGCTCTTCCGTCGTTGTTCGTCCACGACGGAGGTCTGCCACTGCTGAGGACCACAACCGATGTCCGTATCAACGCTGCACCACCACACCGGCCCCACCTCTCTGCGGTCTCTCCCGGGGCCCCGATCGCGCGTCCAACTCGTCGCGCCCGATCTGCGGATCGCGGACAGTCCCGCCGCGTCGGTGCTTCGGGTCGCTTGCGTCGAAGGTCCCATCTCGCGCGAGCATGCCTCTCGCGCAACGGGTTCGAGCATCGCCACAGTCAACCGTCAAGTGTCGGCCCTACTCGCCGTCGGGCTGCTCCGTGAGCGCGCAGACCTGACGGCACCGGGGGCGATCGGACGACCGCGGGTGCCGTTCGAGGTCAACCACGAACCGTTCTCGACCATCGGGATCCACATCGGAGCCGTCGTCACCGGCATCACCGTCAGCGATCTGCGGGGACGCATCCTCGGTGCCGTCGAGATACCCACGCCCGCCGGATCTTCGGAGACAGCGCTTGCCTCCGTCACCCGCAGCGCGGGTGCCTTTGCCGGACGCTGGCACCGCCGCACCCCGCTGTGGGTCGGGGTAGCGATCGGTGGCCGCGTGGACACCGCGAGCGGCACCGTCGACCACCCGCGGCTGGGTTGGGAGAACGGACGCGTCGCCGGCATCATCGGCGGCGGATTGGGACTGCCGATCTCGGTGGCCGGGCACGTCGAGGCCATGGCGGCCTCGGAGCTGCTCCTGGCGCCGCGTCTGTCGGACAGTGTTGCGGCGCAGAGCAACAGCGGAACTTCGCTGTACTTCTACGCGCGCGAGACCGCAGGCATGGCGCTGACCATCGACGGCCGCGTACACACTCCCGCGAGCGGTCCGGGTTCCATCGCGCACCTACCCACCGGATCGTCGGCGCTGTGCGGCTGCGGCAATCGGGGATGCCTCGAGGCCTCCGTCAGCGATCGAGCGGTGGTCACTGCCGCCGTCGACCGTAAGATTCTTGCGCCGCAACCACGTCCGAGCATCGCGGTGGTGTATCAGGCGGCGCAGTCGGGCTCGGAGGCCGCGCGGGAGTTGCTCGTCGAGCGGGCGCAGATACTGGGTCGGACGGTGGCGCTGCTGCGCGACATGTTCAATCCGGACCGCGTGGTACTCGGAGGCCAGGCGTTCACCGCGTATCCGGCCGGAATTCCGTACGTGGGGGAGGCCTTCGCGACGTATTCGACGTTGGCACGCAGGGATATCCGAGTGACCGGCTTCGGTGACAAGGTGCAGGAATACGCCGCAACCGTGGTCTCCCTCAGCGCCCTGTACTCCGATCCGCTCGCCTCGATGCGCAGGGCTGCCGCGTAGGTTCACCAACTATGAGCAAGCCCGATACGAGCACCCCAGCAGCAGGACCGGTTCGTCAGGCCACCGGCATCGACGGAGCCAACATCGTCTACCGCGTCAGCGGGGACCCAGCGGCGCGGCCACTGATCCTGCTGCACGGGTGGGCACAGGGCTCGGCCTGCTGGGGCGAAGGACTACTGGCCGACCTGGCGGAGCGCTACCGCGTCGTCGCCGTCGATCTGCGCGGACACGGCTATTCCGACGCCCCATCGGACGGTTACGACGACCCGAAGAACTGGGCAGGAGACGTGGCTGCCGTGCTGGCCGCCGAGGACATCACCGCCGACGCGGTGCTGCTGGGTTGGTCGTACGGCGGACTGGTGATCTGCGACTACCTCGCCGAACACGGCACGGGCGCGGTGGCGGGCATCGTGCTCGTCGGCGCGATCACCAGCATCGGCAGGGGAGAGGCAGGCGGCCGCGTCGGGACGGCCATGCGCGCGGCGATCCCCGGCGCGATGGCCGAGGAGCCTCGCGTCGCGATCAAGGCGCTGGGAAGTTTCGGGAATGCGCTCACCGGGCCCACCGAAGGCAAGGGTACGGAAGCGCAGGCACTGTTCGGTTTGACGCTGTCCACGAGGCCGCGGGTTCGCGCCGCGCTGTTCGATCGAGCGGTTGCCCACGACGACCTGCTGCGCAGCCTCGACATCCCTGCGTTCGTCCTGCACGGAACGCAGGACACCGTCGTCGACGTCTCTGCCGGACGGCACGCTGCGGAGCTGATTCCCACGGCGGTAGCGTCGTACTGGGATGGTGTCGACCACGGCCCGTTCGTAGCCGATCCGCAGCGCTTCCTCACCGAGGTGACCGAGTTCGTGAACGGTCTGAGTCTGCCCGGTCGTCAGAAGGGGGTAGTTATCGAGACGTAATGTGGAGGCGTGCACACTGAAGAAGTGATTGGACGCCAGCTGAACAGGGTCGCTGTGTTGTCCTTGCATACCTCCCCGCTGGCGCAGCCCGGAACGGGTGACGCGGGCGGCATGAACGTCTACGTGCTGCAGAGCGCGAAAGAGCTGGCCAAGCGGGGCGTGGAGGTCGAGATCTTCACCCGCGCGACGGCGTCGACCGACGCTCCCGTCGTCGAGGCAGCTCCCGGCGTGCTGGTGCGCAACATCGTCGCCGGCCCGTTCGAGGGGTTGGACAAGCACGACCTTCCCACTCAGCTGTGCGCATTCGCAGCCGGGGTGCTGCGGGAGGAAGCGCGCCACGAACCCGGCTACTACGACCTGGTGCATTCGCACTACTGGCTCTCGGGTCAGGTCGGCTGGCTGGCGCGAGATCGCTGGGGAGTGCCGTTGGTGCACACCGCGCACACTCTCGCCGCCGTCAAGAACGCGTCTCTGGCGCAGGGCGACTCGCCCGAGCCCGCCGCACGTCAGATCGGTGAGCAGCAGGTGGTGGCCGAGGCGGATCGACTGATCGCCAACACCGCCGAGGAAGCGAAGTCTCTCGTCGAGATCTACGGTGCGCAGCAGGGTTCGATCGATGTGGTTGCACCGGGAGCCGATCTGGCGCAATACAATCCGGGTGACAAGCTCGCGGCGCGCGCCGAACTCGGATTGAATCCCGACGAGTCGATCGTCGCATTCGTCGGACGCATCCAGCCGCTCAAGGCCCCCGACGTGCTGATCGCCGCGGCTGCCGAAGTGCTGCAGCGCAATCCGACGACACCACTGCGCGTCCTCATCGTCGGCGGCCCGTCCGGCAGCGGACTGGATCGACCCGACAGCCTCATCGATCTCGCCGAGAACCTCGGGATAACTGCCCGGGTGACGTTCCTGCCGCCGCAGCCGTCGGCGCGCCTGGCCCAGGTCTACCGCGCCGCGGACATCGTCGCCGTGCCGAGCTACAACGAATCGTTCGGCCTGGTTGCAATCGAAGCCCAGGCATGCGGAACTCCGGTCCTGGCCGCAGACGTCGGCGGACTCGGCGTGGCGGTGCGATCGGGCGAGACCGGACGCCTGGTGCAGGGCCACCGCACCGAGGATTGGGCGGATGCTCTCTCGTCCATGTTGGCGGACCCAGTTGCCTTGGCCGACATGGCGTCCGCGGCACCGCGGCACGCCCGCAACTTCTCCTGGGAGCACACCGCCGACGGACTCATCGAGAGCTACCGGCAGGCCAAGTTCCACTTCGACCGAGGCGAGGGACCGAGCGAGTTCTCTCCGCGACGCGTCCGAGGATTGTCGAAACTACGCAGATCAGGAGCTGTGACTGCATGAGCGAGACTGCCGAACTGATCGACCGGGCACTGAAGGACCGCGAGCTGGACTACACCCGTCGGGGCGAGGTGTTCACCGTCGAACTGCCAGGGGAACGCAAACTCAAGACGACGACGATGCTGAACGTCGGGCATCACGGGGTCCGCATCGAAGCGTTCGTCTGCCGCAAACCCGACGAGAACTTCGAGGGCGTCTACAAGTACCTGCTGCGACGCAACCGCCGCCTGTACGGGGTTCACTACACGATCGACAAGGTCGGCGACATCTACCTCGTGGGCCGAATGTCGTTGCACGCCGTCAACGGTGACGAACTCGATCGCATTCTCGGCCAGACCCTCGAGGCCGCCGACGGCGACTTCAACGTGCTGCTCGAGCTGGGATTCGCGGAGTCCATCAAACGCGAATGGGCGTGGCGCGTCTCGCGCGGCGAATCGTTGGCGAACCTGAAGGCATTCGAGCACCTGGTGGACAAGCGGGAAGCGTAACTCGCCCGAAATGGGACGGCGTTGCTGCCGGTAACGTCCGGTTCCTAGCCTGAAGCGATGACCAGGCCAGAGGACGCTCGCCCGCCGGTGCTGCAGATGTTCGGATACGGTCTGCAACACATTCTCTCGATGTTCGGCGGCGTCATCGCCGTTCCGATCATCGTCGGTGGAGCGGCCGGGCTCTCGGGGGCCGATCAGGCACTGTTGATCTCGTGCGCGTTGTTCGTCAGTGGCGTGGCAACGGTGCTGCAAACGATCGGCATCCCGTTCTTCGGCTCGCAACTGCCGCTGGTACAGGGCATTTCGTTCGCTTCGGTCTCGACGGTTCTCACGATCATCGGCAGCGCGGAGGACGGGCGAACCGGACTGCGCACGGTGCTCGGAGCAGTTCTGGTGGCCGCGCTGATCGGATTGGCGATAGCCCCGTTCTTCTCCAAGATCGTTCGGTTCTTCCCGCCGCTGGTGACCGGATGCATCATCACCGTCATCGGACTGTCGCTGATGCCGGTGGCGGCACGCTGGATCACCGGCCAAGAGATGGTTGGCGGTGCGCCGAACCCGAACTACCTGGACCCCGGCAACATCGGGCTGGCGATGTTCACCCTCCTCGCCGTGCTGGTGATGACCAAGATTCCCGGACTGTCGCGGCTGTCGATCCTGCTCGGACTCGTCGTCGGCACCATCGCGGCACTGATCGTCGGCAAGACCGACTTCGGCGGCGTCGCCGACGCGTCCGTGGTAGCCGTCCCGACACCCTTCGCCTTCGGCTCACCGATATTCGCGATCGGCGCGATCGTGTCGATGACCATCGTGATCCTGGTGATCATGGTCGAGACCACCGCCGACATCCTCGCCGTCGGCGAAGTGGTCGGAACCGACGTCGACTCCAAGCGCGTCGGTGACGGCCTGCGCGCCGACATGGTGTCCTCTGCCGTCGCCCCGATCTTCAACACCTTCCCGGCCACGGCCTTCGCTCAGAACGTCGGGTTGGTCGCGATGACCGGCATCAAGAGCCGCTTCGTCGTCGCGATGGGCGGCGGCGTGCTTGCGCTGCTGGGCCTTTCGCCGGTACTCGCGGCCGTCGTCGGGGTCGTCCCGCTTCCGGTGCTCGGCGGTGCCGGAATCGCGCTGTTCGGAACCGTCGCAGCCAGCGGTATCCGCACCCTCGGCAAGGTGGACTACGACAACAACACCAACGTCGTCATCGTGGCGGTGACCTTGGCGTTCGGTCTCATACCCGTTGTCGCGAGCGACTTCTGGGACGAATTCCCGGACTGGTTCGTCACGATCTTCCACTCCGGAATCAGTGCCGCCAGCATCGTCGCAGTGGTGCTCAACGTATTCTTCAACGTATTCAAGCCCGGTACGCCAGCGAACCCATCGGTGGTGGCAGCGGGCCCCGCAGTGATGGTGCGTGAGGACGAAGCGAAGGTGCTCGGCGACGGCGGAAGCTTGCCCGACAGGGCTGTGCCCGACAAGGCTGTGCCCGACAAGGACGCCTGAGTGAAATCCTGCGCGCCCCCGCCCGCACGAGTACCGTCCCGGACCAGAAGAAACACATCTAAATTGGAGGACATCTTGTCATTCGTCACCCGCACGAGCACGCGGAAGGCAGCACTCGGCGGCGTCGCGTCGCTCGGTGCCATCGCCCTGATCGCAGGCTGTGGATCTGCCCCCGAAGACGAAGGATCGGGCGGAGGCGGATCGAGTGACTTCCTGCCCTGCATGGTCTCCGACAGTGGCGGATTCGACGACAAGTCGTTCAACCAGCTCGGGTTCGAGGGCTTGACCGAGGCCTCCGAAGAGCTCGGCGTCGAGCCGCGCACCGTCGAGTCCGCATCGCCCACCGACTACGGCCCCAACATCAACAACCTCGTCGATCAGGGCTGCAACCTCATCGTCACCGTCGGATTCGATCTGGCCGACGCCACCAAGGTGGCCGCCGAGGCCAACTCCGACATCGACTTCGCGATCATCGACGATTCCACGATCGATCTGCCGAACGTCAAGCCGCTGACCTACGACGCGTCGCAGTCCGCATTCCTCGCCGGCTACGCGGCCGCGAGCTACAGCACCACCGGTGTGGTCGGTACGTTCGGTGGCTCCCAGTTGCCGACCGTCACCATCTTCATGGACGGGTTCGCCGACGGCGTGAACTACTTCAACGAGCAGAAGGGCGAGGCAGTCCGCGTCATCGGCTGGGACGTGCCCTCGCAGAACGGCTCGTTCACCGGCGGATTCACCGCCAACGAGGTCGCGAAGAACACCGCCCAGGGTCTGATCGACCAGAACGCGGACGTCATCTTCCCGGTCGGCGGTCCCATCTATCAGAGTGCGGCACAGGCCATTCGCGACTCTTCGCGTCCCGTCGCCCTCATCGGTGCCGACGCCGACGTCTTCGAGTCCGACCCCTCGGTCGGCGACCTGTTGCTCACCTCGGTGACCAAGGGACTCAAGACCAGCGTCGACGAGGTCGTCGCCAACTCCGGTGCCGATGCGTTCGACAACACCCCGTACGTGGGCACGCTCGAGAACGACGGAGTCGGTATCGCACCGTTCCACGACTTCGAGTCCGAGGTCGACCCCGCACTGCAGGGCGAGCTGGACACGATCGAGGCCGGCATCATCGACGGTTCCATCACCGTCGAGTCGCCGTCTGCACCCAACTAGTTCATGAAGCTCGAACTTCGCGGAATCACCAAACGATTCGGCTCGTTGATCGCCAACGACCACATCGATCTGAGCGTCGAATCCGGCGAGATCCACTGTCTCCTCGGCGAGAACGGTGCAGGCAAGTCCACGTTGATGAACGTGCTCAGTGGCCTGTATCGCGCCGAGGAGGGTCAGATTCTGCTCGACGACGTCGAGCAGAATTTCGCCGGACCTGGCGAGGCCATGACTGCCGGAATCGGCATGGTGCATCAGCACTTCATGTTGATTCCGGTGTTCACCGTTGCCGAGAACATCGTGCTCGGTAACGAAACCACCTCGCTCGGTGGACGACTCGACCTCGTGGCAGCGCGGAAGCTGGTGCGGGAGATATCCGCGAGGTTCGGCTTCGACCTCGATCCCGATGCTCTCGTCGACGACCTCCCCGTCGGCGTGCAGCAGCGGGTCGAGATCGTCAAAGCACTCTCTCGTGAGGCGAAGGTGCTCGTGTTCGACGAGCCGACAGCCGTCCTGACGCCGCAGGAAACCGACGATCTGATGCGGATCATGCGGGAACTCGCGGCGTCGGGCACCACGATCGTCTTCATCACCCACAAGCTGCGCGAAGTACGCGAAGTGGCCGACAAGATCACCGTCATCCGGCTCGGCAAGGTCGTCGGCGAAGCGAAGCCGACCGCCAGCAACACCGAGCTCGCCGCACTGATGGTGGGACGCGATGTGCAGCTGACGGTCTCGAAGGACCCGGCCACGCCCGGGGACGCGGCACTGGTGATCGAGAACCTGTCGGTGTTCGACGCCCAGGGCAACAAGACCGTCGACGACGTCAGCCTCGAAGTCGCGGCGGGAGAGATCCTCGCCATCGCCGGCGTGCAGGGAAACGGTCAGACCGAGTTCGTCGAAGCGCTACTCGGCTTGCAGGACAACGTATCCGGCAAGATCAGTCTCGACGGCAACTCGCTCGTCGGGTCGACGGTGCAGGACGTGCTCGACGCAGGCGTCGGCTTCGTCCCCGAGGACCGCACCGTCGACGGACTGGTGGGTGAATTCTCCATCGCCGAGAACCTGATGCTCGATCGCTCCAACAGCATGCCGTTCGTGCGGCGCGGCGCGGTGCAACGTGAGTATCTGGACACGTTCGCGTCGGAGAAGCTCAGTGAATTCGACGTTCGCGCACCGGGAATCGGCACCGCCGTCGGACGCCTCTCCGGTGGCAACCAGCAGAAGGTGGTGCTCGCGCGAGAACTGAGCCGTGATCTGCGACTGTTCGTCGCAGCGCAGCCGACTCGTGGAATCGACGTCGGATCCATCGAATTCGTGCACAAACGCATCGTCGCCACCCGGGACTCGGGGATCCCGGTCATCGTGGTGTCGAGCGAACTCGATGAGGTCGCCGCACTGGCCGACCGCATCGCCGTCATGTATCGAGGAGCAATCGTGGGAATCGTCCCCGGGGATACATCCCGCGAAACACTCGGCTTGATGATGGGCGGTGAGCGCAGTGAGTGAGGCCGAGCAGCCGTCGAAGTCTCATGTCGTGTTGCGGCAGATCTTCACCGGCAGCGCGATCATCTCGGTTCTCGCGGTACTCCTCGCGCTGATCGTCGGTGCGGTGCTCATCGCCGCCACCAACTCGGGCGTACAGGAATCGGCCGGGTACTTCTTCTCCCGTCCCTCGGACATGCTGACGGCGATCTGGGATTCCGTTGCGGGAGCGTACTCCTCGTTGTTCCAGGGCTCCGTGTACAACTTCCGGCGCCCCGGATTCGAGAACGGCATCCGACCGCTGATGGAGACGCTGACGTTCGCGACCCCGCTGATCGTTGCGGGACTCGGTGTGGCACTGGCGTTCCGCGTCGGAATGTTCAACATCGGTGGCCGCGGACAGATGCTGATCGCCGCGGCGTGCGCAGGCTGGGTGGGATTCGGAGTGAACCTGCCCGCGGGTATCCACCTGCTGGTGGCCGTCGTCGCCGGAGTCCTGGGCGGTGCAGTGTGGGGCGGTATTGCCGGATTCCTCAAGGCGCGCACCGGCGCTCACGAAGTGATCGTCACCATCATGCTCAACTACATCGCGTTCTACCTCGTCGCGTACCTGCTGCGTACTCCCGGTGCTCTGCAGGCGCCGGGATCGAACAATCCCAAGACCGCGCCCATCGCGTCGACTGCGGTGTTCCCCAAGCTCTTCGGCGACCGCTACAGCCTGCACCTCGGATTCGTGCTGGTGATCATTGTGACGATCGCGGTGTGGTGGCTGCTCGAGCGATCGAGTCTCGGCTTCCGCTTCCGCGCCGTCGGCGAGAACCCGCACGCGTCCCGCGTCGCAGGCATGAACGTCAACCGGATCTACCTGTACGCGATGATCCTGTCGGGCGCACTGGTCGGCTTGGCCGGAGTGGCGCAGGTGCTCGGCACCGTCACCACCGGTTTCAGCGCAGACATCGACGCCGGAATCGGATTCGACGCCATCACCGTCGCACTGCTCGGCCGATCGAAACCCTGGGGAGTGTTCTTCGCGGGAATCCTGTTCGGCGCGTTCAAGGCCGGCGGGTTCGCCATGCAGGCAGCCGAGGGCGTACCCATCGACATCGTGCTCGTCGTGCAGTCGGTGATCGTGTTGTTCATCGCCGCGCCGCCACTGGTCCGAGCGGTGTTCCGATTGCCCAAACCCGGTGAGGAGAAACTCGCGAAAGCCGAGACGGCGAAGGTGGGTGCACTGTGACCACCTCTACCGAGTCCGTCGGTGCCCCCGCCGGGGCGGTACTGGGGCGCAGCTGGAAGGTGCCGTCGATCCTCGGGGTCGTGACACTGCTCGCGCTGGTGCTGTTCGTCGTCAAGAAGGGCTCGGGGACAAGCACATTCGCGTTGGCCTCGGAGGACGACTTCTTCGCGTTGCCGGCCGTGGGCGTGCCGTCGTTCGGCACCGGTCTCGTCGTGGTGGTGCTGCTGGCCGTCATCACCGCCTACGCGACGTTCCTGGCCGCGCAGCACCGCTCGACGCCATTGTGGCTGCTCGCGGTGTTCGCCGTGCTGTTCGTCTTCGGATTCCTGGCCTGGGCCGCGGACGGTGAGACCATCCCCGTTCCCGGATTGCTCATCGGCGCAGTCGCTCTGAGCACCCCACTGATCTTCGGCGCCATGGGCGGTGTGATCTCCGAACGCGTCGGCGTCATCAACATCGCCATCGAAGGTCAGCTGCTCGCAGGTGCTTTCGTCAGCGCCGTCGTCGCGTCGATCACCGGCTCCACGTACGTCGCGCTGCTCGCTGCGCTGGTTGCCGGCGCGTTGACCGCGTCCCTGTTGGCTGTGTTCTCGATCCGCTACTTCGTCAACCAGGTCATCGTGGGTGTGGTGCTCAACGTGCTGGTAGTCGGACTGACCAGCTTCCTGTACTCGGTGGTGCTTACCAAGAACACCGAGACACTCAACTCACCACCGCGTTTCGGGCGAATCGACATTCCGGTGCTCTCGCAGATTCCGATTCTCGGCCCGGTGCTGTTCCGTCAGACACTGATCGTGTACCTGATGTACATCGCCGTCGCGCTCGTGTTCTTCGGGCTGTTCCACACCAAATGGGGTCTGCGACTGCGTGCCGTGGGTGAGCATCCGCAAGCTGCCGACACCGTGGGAATCAATGTAGCCCGCACCCGATTCTGGAACGTCTGCCTCGCCGGTGCCATCGCCGGACTCGGTGGCGCGTACTTCACGCTCGGCTCCGTCGGAGCGTTCGGCAAGGAGATGACGGCGGGTGCCGGCTACATCGCTCTCGCCGCCGTGATCTTCGGCCGCTGGGATCCGGTACGTGCGACGCTGGCCGCACTGCTCTTCGGGTTCGCGTCGAATCTGCAGAACGTACTGGGCATCATCGGCTCGCCGGTACCCAGCGAGTTCATGCTGATGCTGCCGTACGTGGTGACCATTTTCGCCGTCGCGGGCCTGGTGGGCCACGTCCGAGGGCCCGCCGCAGCCGGCAAACCGTATGCGTCCCGAAGTTAGCGTCCGCACTACCTGACTCGGCGGTAGGGTCGCTGTCCGTTGTGACCGCTTTCACTGTAGGGTTCGTTCATTGTTGCCGCAGTTTTTCGAAGGAGAGCCATGAGCTTCCGCAGTCCCTTTCCCGATGTCGAGATTCCCGAACTCAGCGTCTACGACTTCCTGTTCGGATCGATCGCCGAGTCCGACCTCGACAAGCCTGCACTGATCGACGGAACGTCGGGTGCGGTCACCACCTACAAGTCTCTGATCGGTCAGATCGACGCCATCGCAGGCGCTCTGGCCGCACGCGGACTCGAGGTCGGCGACGTCGTCGGACTCCACTCGCCGAACGTGCCCGCGTTCGCGTCGGTGCTGCACGGCATCCTGCGCGCAGGCGGAACCGCAACGACCATCAACGCGCTGTACACGGCAGAGGACATCGCCAAGCAGCTCACCGGCTCGGGCGCGAAGTTCCTGTTCACCGTCTCCCCGCTGTACCCGCAGGCCAAGGCCGCCGCGGAGAAGGTCGGCCTCGACGCCGATCACGTCATCGTGCTCGACGGCGCAGAGGGCCACCCCAACCTGCGCGACCTGCTCACCCAGGGCGCAACTGCCCCCGAGGTCTCGTTCGATCCGGCCACACACGTCGCAGTGCTGCCTTACTCCTCCGGTACCACGGGTGTGCCGAAGGGCGTCATCCTCACCCACCGCAACCTCGTCGCGAACGTGGCGCAGATGGAACCGCGCGTCGGAATCGACAGCGACGACGCGATCCTGGCGCTGCTGCCGTTCTTCCACATCTACGGCCTGACGGTGCTGCTCAACATCGCGCTGAAGCTGCGCGCGCATTTGGTGACCATGCCGAAGTTCGACCTCGTCGAATTCCTGCGGATCATTCAGGATCAGAAGCTGACGTACCTGTTCATCGCACCGCCGGTGGCCGTCGCGCTCGCC
The DNA here is from genome assembly GCF_003688915.1 of Rhodococcus sp. SBT000017. Taxonomy (NCBI): domain Bacteria; kingdom Bacillati; phylum Actinomycetota; class Actinomycetes; order Mycobacteriales; family Nocardiaceae; genus Rhodococcus; species Rhodococcus sp. SBT000017. The sequence goes on along the minus strand of NZ_REFU01000002.1, from coordinate 778,653 downwards.
AAGCACCCGCTGATCGATCAGTACGACCTCTCCAGCGTGCACACCGTCTTCTCGGGCGCGGCACCGCTGGACGAGGAACTGGGCAAGGCCGTCGCGAAGCGTCTGAACACGCGGGTGCGTCAGGGCTACGGCATGAGCGAGCTCAGCCCCGTCAGCCACGCCATCCCGTTCGACCGCGACGACATGCCGCTCAGCTCGGTGGGTCAGCCGCTGGCGAACACCGAGAACAAGCTCGTCGACCCGGGCACGCTCGAGGAGATCGAGCTGCCCACAGAGGGATTGAGCAAGCCCGGTGAACTGTGGGTCAAGGGACCGAACGTGATGGTCGGGTACCTCAACAACCCCACCGCCACCGCAGAAACCCTCGACTCCGACGGTTACCTGCACACCGGCGACATCGCCGTCGTCGACCCCGAGGGTGTCGTGTACATCGTCGACCGCCTCAAGGAACTGATCAAGTACAAGGGCTACCAGGTGCCCCCGGCCGAGCTAGAGGCATTGCTGCTCACGCACGAGGAGATCGCCGACGCCGCCGTCATCGGTGTGCTCGACGACGAGGGCGAGGAAATCCCCAAGGCATTCGTCGTCCGCCAGCAGGGCGCCACCATCGACGAGGAAGGCATCATCGCATTCGTCGCCGAGCGAGTGTCGCCGCACAAGAAGGTACGACGTGTCGAGTTCATCGACATCGTCCCGAAGTCTGCGGCCGGCAAGATTCTGCGCAAGGACCTGCGCGCCGCGGAGGCCGGAAAGTAAGACTGGCGTTCCGCAACAACACCCCGTCCCACACTGTGTGGGGCGGGGTGCTGTGTGTTTGTGGGCCAACGTATTCGGTGGAACCTCGCACCCTTTTTCCGGACCGCGCGACCCTGATCCGAGGCGAGTACGGGCGCGCGATCGGTAGTGGGGGTGTGAGGTTGCGTGGAACCGGGTCGGCGTTCGCTGCGTCCAAGCCGGTGGGTGGGTTCGACGAAGGGGAGCGGTGTGAGCGTGACGCGGTGGTGGGCGGCGGGTCTGGTCGGCGTGATGGTGTCGGTCGCTGGATGCGGCGGAGCGACAGAGGGTGCGCCGATTGCAGAGCCGACCACGACTTCGGTGGTTGCGACGCCGGTGGCAGACGAGCCATGGGATCCCTGCACCATCCCGGACAGTGCCGTCGAGGCAGCGGGATTGGATGTGGACAGCAAGAGCACGAACCTGTTCGGAGACGCGCCGTTGTCCACCGACTGGAAAACGTGCATCTGGACGGACCCTGATCCCGGGTCGTGGTACTTCCTGGGAGTGTTCTCGGGCTTCCACTCATTGGACGATCTGCGAAGCAACGACCGCTTCGGCCAGTTCTCCAAGGTCGACGAACTGGGCGGCTATGAGTTTCTGCGCGCGGACCGTCCGGCCGGGCGAAGTTGTGGCGTCGCGTTCGAAGTCGAGAAGGGATTGGTGTACTTCGTCCTCGACACTCGTGCGGCGAGCGAGCCAGAACGAGATCCGTGTGTGGAAATCGAGAACATTGCGCGCACCACGCGCGCATCGCTGCCACCTGTTTCGAACTGAACTGAAGGCTATGACTATGGGACAAAACCTTGGGGATCTGTTCGACTCGATGCAGTACTGGCGGCACCTGTCGGATCAGGCCGAAGCCGGAATTCTGGAGATACCGGAAGATGTTGCGGCGCAGTGTGACGCCGCATGCGCCACGTACATTGCCCACCTGGAGGGCATGGTGCAAAAGACGGAGTTTCTCGTCGATCTCGAGGCATTCGGCACGCTTCCTTCAGCTCAACAGCTGGGTCGCAAGTTCAAGCGACTCGCCGATGGGGAAGAACGGTCGGCGGCTGTCGCGATCAGGCAACACATCGAGGTCATTCAATTGATGCGGTCCGTGTTTCGGCGCTACTTCGTCGAGACCGAAGAGGTCGATCAGAGTGTGCGAGCTCGGATCGGCGGTATCGGGGCGGGTCTGGGGGAGTGAGCCCGCAACCTCACACCCTTTCTGCACACCTCACACCCCGGATTCGACGTGAATGCGCGCGCTCGGTCGGCAAAAGGGGTGTGAGGTCCCGACATTCCCCGCGGCGAAGCGTCGAACAAAGTCCGAAATGTCGGAAATGTGCAACCCGCAACACAATCGATACAACACCGGCGAATCGGATGACTTAGTCTGCGATCGTGAATCTCTCCGTTGCCCGTCTGGTGCCGATGCGACCGCGCGATCCTGAGGAACCGCATCGCTCGGCGAGTCCGCTCGAGTTGTTCTTCGACCTGGTGTTCGTTGTCGCCGTGGCGAACGCCGCCGTTCAGCTTCACCACGCGCTGACCGAGAACCACGTGGCCGACGGCCTCCTCAGCTACGCCCTCGTGTTCTTTGCCATCTGGTGGGCGTGGATGAACTTCACCTGGTTCGCTACCTCGTTCGACGTCGACGACTGGCTGTATCGGGTCCTGACCGTCGTACAGATGGCGGGAGTCCTGGTGCTTGCTGCCGGAATCGAACCGGCATTCACCGAACAGAACTTCACGATCGCGGTGCTCGGATACGTCCTGATGCGGGTGGCGATGGTGACGCAATGGCTTCGCGCCGCGAAAAACCCCGAGTACCGGACGACCGCACTGACCTACGCGACGGGAATCGCCGGGGTGCAAGTGCTGTGGGTGCTGTGGCTGCTCGTGTTCGACGGAGTCCCGGCGCTGATCGGGTTCGTCGTACTCGTCGCTGTCGAACTATCGGTTCCCTGGGTCGCCGAGCGCAAAGGCGCAACACCTTGGCATCCGCATCACATCACGGAGCGCTACGGCTTGTTCACGTTGATCCTGCTCGGCGAATCTCTGCTGGCCTCGGCCAACGCCATCATCGAAGCGCTACAGGACGAGACCGCGCTGGCACCGTTGATCTCGATCTCGATCCTCACTCTGGTCGTCACCGCGAGCCTGTGGTGGATCTACTTCTGGCCCCCACATCACCGCGCGATCGGCTCGCTCGGCAGCTCGCTGTTCTACGGCTACACCCACTACTTCATCTTCGCGGCCGCAGGCGCGTTCTCGGCCGGCATCGAGGTCGAGATCGACGTCCTCACCGAGCACAGCAAGCTCGGCGACGTCGCCGCGTCTTTCACCGTCACGATCCCGATCGCGGTGTTCGTGCTCGGTGTCTGGCTGATCGCGATTCGCGCCAACGCGGATCGCGTCGTGAACGTCGTGGTGCCCGCCGGTGCGGTTCTCGTGCTGTTCGACCCCGTCATCCCCATCCCGATCACCCTCACCGCAGTCGTCATGATCGTGGTCGTCGCGGTCCTCGTCGCACGCGGGCCAACACAGCCTGAGCATGAGAAACTGACCACATGAGTATCGGAACCTTGATCCTGCTTCGTCACGGCGAGAGCGAATGGAATGCGTCCAACCAGTTCACCGGTTGGGTGGACGTGCGACTGACCGAGAAGGGTGAGGCCGAGGGCAAGCGCGCCGGCCAGCTCCTCGCCGAGGCGGGCATCCTGCCCGACCTGCTGTACACCTCGCTGCTGCGTCGCGCGATCAGCACCGCCAACCTTGCACTCGACGCGGCCGACCGGCACTGGATTCCCGTCGTCCGCGACTGGCGTCTGAACGAACGGCACTACGGTGCGCTGCAGGGACTGAACAAGGCCGAGACCAAGGACAAGTACGGCAACGAGCAGTTCATGCTGTGGCGTCGTAGCTACGACACCCCGCCGCCGCCCATCGAGATCGGCAGCGAGCACAGCCAGGACGCCGACCCGCGCTACGCCGACCTGGACAGCGTTCCGCTGACCGAATGCCTGGCGGATGTCGTCGAGCGCCTGATTCCGTACTTCGAGGAGACGATCGTCGCCGATCTGAAGGCCGGCAAGAACGTCCTCGTCGCCGCGCACGGCAACTCGCTGCGCGCTCTCGTGAAGTACCTCGACGAGATCTCCGACGCAGACATCGCCGAACTCAACATCCCCACCGGCATTCCGCTGAAGTACGAGCTCACCGAGTCGGGCGGCAAGCTGAAGCCCACCAACCCCGGCGGCACCTACCTCGATCCCGAAGCAGCGGCTGCAGGTGCAGCTGCCGTGGCGAACCAGGGCGGCAAGTAGCTCCTCCTCGCACAAACCGACGTTTTGTCGTAACTGCAGGTGAACGATCGAAGAACACTGCCGACGGGGACTATGACGACCAGGGAAATGCCTGCACCCTGCGTATGTGAGCTGTCCATCGAACGTACGATTCCGGTGTGAGTGTCGCATCGGCCGTACTACTGGCAATCGCCACGGCCTTCGTGGGATACCTCGTCGGCGGTGTTCTGATCCCGTACCTCAACACTCGACACTCGGAGCGTCGTCGAGCCACCTCCGGGCTGACGATGTCGCAGGTACTGGACCTGATCGTCCTCGCATCCGAGAGCGGCATCGCCGTCGTCGATCAATTTCACGACGTCGTCCTGTCGAATCCGCGAGCCGAGGAGCTCGGACTGGTGCGTAACCGTCTGATCGACGACCGCGCCTGGGATGCCGCGCTCAAGGTCCTCGCCGACGGCAACCCCGTCGAAGTCGACCTCAGCTCGAAGAACCCGAGAACCGGCCGGGACAAGATCGCCGTCCGCTGCGTTGCGCGGCTGCTGAGCAAGGAAGACAAGCGGTTCGTCGTGCTGTTCGCCGACGACGATTCCGAGCAGGTCCGGATGGAGGCGACGCGTCGGGACTTCGTGGCCAACGTCAGCCACGAACTCAAGACACCCGTCGGCGCGATGAGCCTGCTGGCCGAAGCGCTGCTCGAATCGGCCGACGACCCGGACTCCGTCCGACATTTCGGCGGCAAGGTCGTCGCCGAATCCAAACGACTCGGCAACATGGTGACCGAACTGATCGCCCTCTCGCGACTGCAAGGTGCCGAGAAGCTCCCCGACCTCGAGGTCGTCGACGTCGACACCGTCGTCAACGAGGCGATGGATCGATCCAAGCTCGCCGCCGAGAACGCCGGGATCTCCGTCACCACCGACCACCCGAGCGGTCTCGAAGTTCTCGGCGATCAAGCGCTGCTGGTGACGGCCCTGGCCAACCTCATCCAGAACGCCATCGCCTACTCCTCGGACGGTGCGCCGGTGTCGGTGAGCCGAGCCCTGCGCGGAGACAATGTCGCGTTCGCCGTCACCGATCGCGGCATCGGCATCGCCAAGGGAGACCAGGAACGCGTCTTCGAAAGATTCTTCCGCGTCGACAAAGCTCGGTCGCGGGCAACCGGTGGCACAGGCCTCGGCCTGGCCATCGCCAAACACGTCGCAGCCAACCACAACGGCAGCATTTCGCTGTGGAGCAAGCTGGGCACCGGATCCACCTTCACCCTCCAGATCCCTGCGTACTTCGAAGAAGAAGACGACGCTTCGGTTACAGAAAGAGAGAATCAGTGACCAACGTTCTGATCGTGGAAGACGAAGAGTCGTTGGCCGATCCACTGGCCTTCCTGCTCCGCAAGGAAGGTTTCGAGGCCACGGTCGTCGGCGACGGACCGTCGGCACTCGCGGAATTCGACCGCGCAGGCGCGGACATCGTGCTGCTCGACCTCATGCTCCCCGGCATGAGCGGAACCGACGTGTGCAAGCAATTGCGTTCGCGCTCAGGCGTTCCCGTCATCATGGTGACCGCCCGTGACAGTGAGATCGACAAGGTCGTCGGACTCGAACTCGGTGCCGACGACTACGTCACCAAGCCGTACTCGGCACGTGAACTCATCGCCCGCATCCGCGCGGTTCTACGCCGGGGTTCCGACGCCGAGGTCGACGGCGGACTCGACACCGGAGTGCTCGAAGCCGGCCCGGTGCGCATGGACGTCGAACGCCACGTGGTGATGGTCGGATCCGAGCAGATCACGTTGCCGCTCAAGGAATTCGACCTGCTCGAATACCTGCTGCGCAACTCCGGCCGAGTGCTGACCCGCGGACAGTTGATCGACCGCGTGTGGGGAGCCGACTACGTGGGCGATACGAAGACACTCGACGTACACGTCAAGCGACTGCGCTCGAAGATCGAGGCCGACCCGGCCAAGCCGGAGCACCTGGTGACCGTGCGCGGACTGGGTTACAAACTCGAGGGGTAGGTGCGCTGCGCGCAGTGGTGCGGATAAGTGCCCTCCAAGGCACGTATTCACACCACTGCCGCAGGCACTACCGACGCTGCGCCTCACGAGTGGCGGGATGCACCGCGATCAGACCCAGACCGCGGCGACGCTTGCACAGGGACGCCAATTCCTCGTAGGCGGCCTTACCGAGCAACTCGGTCAATTCCGGCTTGTAGGACTCGAACACCTGCTTCGATCCGACGTGCGCATCGGGCGAGCCCGAGCAGTACCAGTCCAGATCGAGACCGCCCTCGCCCCAACCGCGTCGGTCGTACTCGCCGATCGTGGTCTTGAGAATTTCCGAGCCGTCCGGCCGCGTCACCCAGTCCTGGGTGCGCCTGATCGGCAGCTGCCAGCACACGTCGGGCTTGACCTCGAGCGGTTCGATGCCCTTGCGCAGCGCCATCGAATGCAGTGCACACCCGATTCCGCCCTCGAACCCGGGACGGTTCTGGAAGATGCAGGCACCCTTGTAGCGCCGCGTACGCAGTGACTGCTCGTCGTCGAGATCGTCGTATTCGACGTACCCCTTCTTGCCCAGACCCTTGTCCATCAGCTGCCAGTCCTGCGGAGTGAGCAACTTCACCGACTCGTCGAGCTTGCGTTTGTCGTCCTCGTCGGACAGGAACGCGCCGTGGGAGCAGCAACCGTCGTCGGGGCGGCCCTCGACGGTTCCCTGACACGCCGGAGTTCCGAACACGCAGGTCCAGTTGGACAACAACCACGTCAGATCCGCAGCGATGAGGTGCTCCGAATTGTCGGGGTCCGGGAACTCGACCCATTCTCGCGGGAAATCCATCTCGACCTCTGCAGCGAACGACTGCTGCTCACGACCTGCTGTCACAAAGGACGACGGTAGACCCAGTACCGTGGGCATGTGCGAATAGGGGTGCTAGACGTCGTTGCAGACGCGGCTCGAGGCAACTCGTAGCGTTCGTATCGCGGATCATGGCGGCCGACCGTGCAGAATTGGAAGGTGTCAGCGCCGACAGGTCGCCACAACTGGTGGCCGGGGCTCTGGTAGCGGAGGCGAGCATGCGGGCATCGACAGCGGAGTCACTCGAGATATGCCCGTGGGCGCTGAAGGAAGGTTTGATGTTGAGGAAGCTGGACCCCGAAGTCGACGGCGATCTGGTGGGGCGTTCGAGATGAGCGACACCAACCCGGAGGACACCGGACAGATCTCGGTTGCCGAGCTACTGGCCCGAAACGGTCAGAAGACGAACCTGAGCGCAGGTGGTCGCCGTCGCCGCGGCGTCAAGGGCGGCATCTCCGTCGCCGAGCTGACCGGTGAGATCCCCGTCGTCCGCGACGAGCCGGGCAACCGCAGCGCCCCGGTGGTCGAGACCGCGGATCCCGATGCGTCCGAGCCCGAGACACCCGACGTGGCCCCGGCAGCGCCGCACAGCAGCGATGCGGCCGAGGACGACGCACCCGCCGCCGTCTCGTCCCGGCCGCAACCGGCCCGGCCGCAGACCACTCGCCCCACCCCGTTTCAACCGGCAGGCAAGCGCGACAAGCAGCAGCCCGAGCCGGAACTGCTGTCCGGCTCCACCACGGTGGCCGGTGACCTGCTCAACCGCTCGCACGACGACACCGAACGCGCCAATCGCCCGGCTGCGCCCACGACGGCGACGTCGGATCGGCTTCCGTACGGGTCCACCGCGGCCGAGCAGGGTCGGACCCGAAAGCCGGTGGGATTCCGAGCATCGCGGCAGGTCGAGGTGGCCGAGCCGAACACCGACGTCGCTCCGCGAGCAGCGATCATCGACGTCGACGACCTGGCCAAGACCGCGGTGTCCCCGCGTATTGCGCGCGCCGACGACCCGACAGCCGAGTCGGCCGACGAGCAGGCGGAGACCGAGACGTCCGCCGCCACCGAGGTCGTCGATCTCGTGAAGCCGGAGATCGACGACGAGCCGAAGACCTCGACCGACGTCGAGGCCGACCCTGCAACGGACGACGCACCGGACGCGGAGGCCGACAGCGCGACTGCGGACTCGCGCACCGATCGCCGGGCAGCGGCCGTGAAGGGCAAGGGCGGTGCCGTCCGGCAGTGGCTGGTGCTGATCGGTCAGGCCGTGGTGTCGATCGCCGTCGGCGCGCTGCTGTTCAAGGGCTTCGAGCAACTGTGGGACGTGTTGCCGTGGGTCGCGCTGGTGCTGTCGGTGCTGGTGATCGTCGGGCTCGTCGCGGTGGTGAGAATTCTGCGGCGCACCGACGATCTGATATCGATCGTCATCGCGATTGCCGTCGGTGTCTTCGTCACCCTCGGTCCGCTCGCCTTCCAGCTCAGTACCGGCTGAGCCGGCACAGCGATGGGTGCGAAGCGAATTCAGGTGGGACTGTCCACGGCCTCGGTCTACCCGCAGAACACCGAGGCGGCGTTCCGCTACGCGGCGGAGCTCGGCTACGACGGCGTCGAACTGATGGTGTGGGCCGAGTCGGTCAGTCAGGACGTCGACGCGGTGGCCGCGCTCTCGCGGGAGTACTCGATGCCGGTGCAGGCCATTCATGCGCCGTGTCTGCTGATCTCGCAGCGAGTGTGGGGATCGGATCCGGTCGCGAAACTCACCCGTTCGGTCGAGGCGGCCGAGAAGCTGGGCTCGGCGACGGTCGTGGTGCACCCGCCGTTCCGGTGGCAGCGCAAGTACAGCGACGGGTTCGCCGATCAGGTCGCCGAACTCGAATCGAACTCGCACGTGGTGGTCGCGGTCGAGAACATGTTCCCGATGCGCGCCGACCGCTTCTTCGGGCGCAAGGAGAAATCCGCACAGCGACTCGAACGACGCGGTGGTCCGGGCGCAGCCCTGTCGGCGTTCTCGCCGTCGTACGACCCGACGGATGTCGGCCATGGTCACTACACGCTCGACCTCTCGCACACGGCCACCGCAGGCTCGGACGCGCTCGAGATGCTCGACCGGATGGGCGAGGGCATCGCGCACCTGCATCTGGCCGACGGCCGGGGCGCATCGGTCGACGAGCATCTGATCCCCGGCCACGGTAGCCAGCCGTGCGTGGAGGTGTGCACCGAACTGGTGCGCCGCGGTTTCGAGGGGCAGGCGGTGATCGAGATCAACACGCAGAATGCGCGGACGGTCCCGGAGCGTTCCTCGATGCTCGGGCAAGCACTGCAGTTCGCCCGCGCACACCTGTCCTGAGGCCGCCGGTAAGTTGTCGTCAATGAGTTCAGCCAGCCCCTTCAAAGCCGCCACCACCCTGACCGCGCTCGAGGTCGCCGCCGACACCGCGTCGTTCGCGGGCGCGATCGACTCCACCTGGACCATCGGTCCGAAGGTGCACGGCGGCGCGATGCTCGCCGTCTGCGCGGCAGCAGCGCGTCAGCACATCGTCGCGACCGACCCGGATCAGGCCGAGATCCAGCCGCTCGCGGTGAGCGTCAGCTACCTGGCCGCGCCCGATCCCGGTGAGGTCGCGCTGTCGACGGTGGTGCGCAAGCGCGGTCGCCAGGTCTCGCACGTCGACGTCGAACTCACCCAGGCCGGACGCGTTGCAGTGCGGGCGGTGGTGACCCTCGGTCGTCCCGATTCCGACGAACCCCATCTTCAGACGCCGACGTCGCTGGCGTCGATGGCCGCCGAGCCGCCTGCGGAGACCCTCGCGGTGGCAGGCGATCATCCGATGGCGTCCATCGTGCACGTCGCCAAGGGCTGCGAGATGCGTATCGACGCGTCGTCGGCGTCGTTCCTGACCGGTCAGCAGGGCGAGGCCGAGATTCGATTGTGGGTGCGTCCCTTCGCGGGCGACGAGGCCGACATCGACACCGCAGTGCTGTTCGCACTGATGACCGGAGACATCTCGGCTCCGGTGACCATGAACCGCGGAATGTTCGGTTGGGCTCCGACCGTGCAGTTGACGACCTACCTGCGACGCCGTCCGGCACCGGGGTGGCTGCGCGTGGCGGCGACCAGCACCGTCATCGGCAGCACCTGGTTCGAGGAGGACCACGTGGTGCTGGATTCGACCGGTGCCGTCGTGGTGCAGAGCAGACAGTTGGCGATGGTGCCGCGCTCGAACTGACATGGCAGGCTTGGCGTCCATGACGAGAATTGCAGTGATCGGTGGCGGACGGATCGGCGAGGCGTTGATTGCGGGACTCCTCGAGTCCGGCCACGCAGTGCGCGATCTGGTGGTCGCCGAGAAGTCCGAGACCCGCGCCAAGGAGATCGCCAAGGAATTCGGAGTACTGACCACCACGGTCGGCGACGCATCCGAGGGTGCCGATGTGATCGTGCTGGCGGTCAAGCCGGCCGACGTCGAAGCGGCACTGACCGAGATCACCAAGATCGAACTCGACGGCGATCGCGAACAGCTCATCGTCTCGCTGGCCGCAGGCGTCCCCACCACCAAGTTCGAGCCCAAGCTCCCCGCCGGCTTCCCAGTGGTTCGGGTCATGCCCAACACCCCGATGCTGGTGGGGGAGGGCGTCAGCGTGCTGGCACCGGGCAAGTACGCCCGCGCCGAGCACCTCGAACTCGTGCGCTCGATCCTCTCGGCCGTCGGCAAGGTGGTCGTGGTCAAGGAGAATCAGCTCGATGCCGTGACGGCCGTGTCCGGCTCCGGTCCGGCCTATTTCTTCCTGGTGGCCGAGGCCATGATCGACGCGGGAGTGGGCTTGGGATTGAGCCGCGACGTAGCGTCGGCGCTCGTGGTTCAGACGATGGTGGGGTCGGGAGCGATGCTCGATCGCTCCGACGAGAGCGCGAGCGAGCTTCGATATGCGGTGACTTCTCCGGGTGGAACTACCGCCGCTGCGGTGCGTGAATTGGAGAGAAAGGGCCTTCGAGCAGCATTTTTCGATGCTCTCGGTGCCGCAAATGCCCGATCCACTGAGATGGGCATCACAGCAGAATAAAAAATCTTTTCCCCACACCCGTCGCAGTAACCCCATCTGTCCCTATAGGCTCGGGGGCAGCACGTGCGTGTCTGTTCGGCAGGAGGGGAAGCCTGCCGCATGAGACGTGCCGGAGGTATGTGGATTGATGGCGTCTATAAACAAGCCGTCCAAGGGTTCGTCCCCGGACGGTCAACCGGCTCTGGCCGGAACGCAGTTCCTCACGGTCGCCGAAGTGGCGACTCTGATGAGGGTTTCGAAAATGACCGTGTACCGGCTGGTGCACGGCGGAGAATTGCCCGCTGTACGAGTGGGTCGATCTTTTCGTGTGCACGCGAAGGCGGTCCACGACTATCTCGAGACCTCGTACTTCGACGCAGGCTAGTAGTGCACGTGGGGCCGGTTTCGTAAGTCCTGGTTCACACCGGTAGGATTGGCGCTCGTCGTGCCAGCCAGCCGGTGTGCAGCCGTGGGCGAGTACGTGGCCCCAGCGCCAGCTCGGTAACCGCAGCCCCAGGGCTTGGTTGTCAGGTAGGCGTACGCAAACGGCGTGCGCGAAAACGCTAGAGAAGAACGTGAGGACACCCGCATGGGTTCAGTGATCAAGAAGCGTCGCAAGCGCATGTCGAAGAAGAAGCACCGCAAGCTGCTTCGTCGTACCCGCGTGCAGCGCAGGAAACTCGGCAAATAAGCCTGCCGTCATCTGCTTCACGAAGAAGCCCGTCACCATCGGTGGCGGGCTTCTTCTGTTCGAAGAACGGGCTTTGCTTCTCACCCACGCCGACCCCTGCCGATCCAGTAGGCTTTGCAGCGGAACCGACGTTGGGGGTGCGCAGTGAGTCCGAGCGATCGTGGATCGGCTGCGCCCCGAGTCGTCCTCGTGACCGGAGCGAGCCGATTTCTCGGCGGCTACCTCGTCACCAGGCTGGCCCAGAATCCGAACATCGAGCGCGTCATCGCCGTCGATGCGGTCTCTCCGAGCAAGGATCTGGTGCGCCGCATGGGTCGCGCGGAATTCGTCCGCGCCGACATCCGTAATCCGCTGATCGGCAAAGTGATTCGCAATGCCGGCGTCGACACCGTCGTGCACGCAGCCACCGTCGCCAAGCCCCCGAAATCCGGTGGCCGCGCGACGATGAAAGACCTCAACGTCATCGGCGCTATGCAGCTGTTCGCGGTCTGCCAGAAGTCACCGACCGTCGAGAGGGTCGTCCTGCGTTCCTCGTCCTCGGTGTACGGCTGCAGCGCCAAGGACCCGGTGAAATTCACCGAGGAGATGAGTGCCCGACGCCCCCCGAGCGGTGGGTACGCGCGGGACTCGATCGACATCGAGGGATACGCGCGCGGGCTCGGCCGTCGACGATCGGACATCGCGGTGTCGATCCTGCGCATGGCACCGCTGATCGGTCCACGACTGAACGGCACCATCTCGCGCTACATGACCTCGCCGCTGATCCCCAGCATCGTCGGCCGCGACGCACGCATGCAGTTGCTGCACGAGGAAGACGCCCTGGCTGCGCTCGAGCGCGCCACTCTCGGCGGGTCGGCGGGCACGTTCAACATCGGTGCCGACGGAACGATCATGCTCTCCCAGGCAATTCGCCGAGCCGGCCGTGTTCAGGTGCCGGTACCGTTTCCACTCTTCAAGAGCGTCGGCCGCGCCCTGATGGGTGGCATGATGCGCGAGTTCACCACCGAGCAACTCGACTACTTCCACTTCGGCTGCGGACTCGACACCTCCCGCATGCGGTCCGTCCTGGGCTTCGAGCCGCGGTGGACTACGGTTCAGGCATTCGACGACTTCGTCCGAGGAGCAGCGCTGCGGCCGGTCATCAGAACCGAATGGGTGGACAGCATCGAAGATCGACTGGTCTCGGCCGTCGAAACAGGCGCGTCCACGGCGCGTGCACTGGCAGCACTGCGCACTTCGGAACCGGTGCGTGGTTCGGAAGCAGTGCTCGGTTCGGGAGGGGACGGGTGAGCGAAGTGGCAAAAGTGATTCCATTGCACGGCGGCACGACCGGCCGTTCGGCCCGAGCGGCTGCGGGCTCGCGTGAGCGGCACCCCTCCGCCTACGCCGATCCTCGAGAGCCGACGCCGTTGCTGGACCCGGCGCCTGCCGAGGCGTCGGCCGTGACGCCGTCCATCCCGACTCCGTTGCTGTCGATGATCGACGACACCAAGTCCACGATCGTCGACCAGATCTCCTCGGTCGCCGAGTTCGTCCGCAGGCGGCTGGCCGGCGACTACAGCGTCGACGAGTTCGGTTACGACCCGCACTTCGCCGACGCAGTCTGGCTTCCGTTGCTGCGGCCGCTGTTCGACAAGTGGTTCCGTGTCGAGGTCAAGGGCATCGAGAACATTCCGTCCGACGGCGGCGCGCTCGTCGTCGCCAACCATGCGGGCGTCGTGCCCGTCGATGCATTGATGGCGTCGGTCGCCGTCCGCGATCACCACCCGGCGCACCGCCCGCTGCGAATGTTGGCCGCCGACATGGCATTCGAGATGCCCGGCGTCGGCACGATCGCGCGCAAGGCCGGGCACACGCTGGCCTGCAACCCCGACGCCGAGCGTCTACTGCGTACCGGCGAGGTCGCCGCCGTGTTCCCCGAGGGGTTCAAGGGCATCGGCAAACCGTTCAGTGAGCGCTACAAGCTGCAGCGATTCGGTCGCGGCGGATTCGTCTCGGCTGCTCTGCGGACGGGTGTGCCGATCATCCCGTGCTCCATCGTCGGCTCGGAGGAGATCTACCCCAAGATCGGCGACATCGCGCCACTGGCCCGACTGATGGGCATGCCCTACTTTCCGGTCACGCCCTTCTTCCCGCACCTCGGCCCGCTGGGTCTGATCCCGATGCCGTCCAAGTGGTACATCGAGTTCGGCAAACCGATCCTCACCGATGGGTACGACTCCACCGCGTTCGAGGATCCGATGGTGCTGTTCGAGTTGACCGACCACGTCCGCGAGACCATTCAGCACACGCTGTATCGACTGCTTGCCAAGAGGCGCAACGTCTTCCTGGGTTAGACGCTCGGGTTATCGTGTGGCAGTGCATATTCGCGATACTGCCGCTGCCGATCTACCGGAGATTCTCGACATCCACAACGATGCGGTCGCCAACACCACCGCCATCTGGGATGAGGAACAGGTCGATCTCGCCGATCGCACAGCCTGGTTCGAGGGCAGGATCGCCGCTGGATACCCGGTACTCACCGCAGAGGTCGACGGACGGGTGGCCGGATACGCGTCGTACGGACAGTGGCGGGTCAAGAGCGGCTACCGGCACTCGGTGGAACACTCGGTGTACATTCACCGAGACTTCTACCGCCGCGGGCTGGCCAGTGCGCTACTGGGCGAGTTGATCGAGCGAGCGAAAGCACGCGACGTTCACGTGTTGGTGGGGTTCATCGAATCCGAGAACACCACGTCGATCGCTCTGCACGAGAAGTTCGGGTTCGTCACCGTCGGACAGATGCCGCAAGTGGGCGTCAAGTTCGGTCGGTGGCTGGACCTGACGCTGATGCAGCTCACGCTCTGATCGCCGTCCGGATGGATCAGGCCTTACGACGGCCGATCACCGCGGCCAGCCCACCGCCGACCGCGCCCAAGGCCAACGCCGTGGGCACACCGATCTTGGCGGCCTTGCGTCCGGTGCGGTAGTCGCGGATCTCCCAACCCCGGTTCTTGGCCAGCTCACGCAGGTCGGTATCGGGGTTGATCGCCACGGCGGTGCCGACCAGCGAAAGCATCGGCACGTCGTTGTGGCTGTCCGAGTACGCGGTGCAGCGCTTGAGATTGAGACCTTCACGCACGGCCAGCGAGCGCACCGCGTGCGCCTTGCCGATGCCGTGCAGGATGTCGCCGACGAGACGGCCGGTGAACACCCCGTCCTTGCTCTCGGCGACGGTTCCGAGGGCCCCGGTCAAGCCCAGGCGCTTGGCGATGATCTGGGCCAGTTCGAGGGGAGTGGCCGTCACCAGCCAGACCTGCTGCCCGGCGTCGAGGTGCATCTGAGCGAGAGCCCGGGTACCGGCCCAGATCTTGTCGGCGATCATCTCGTCGTAGATCTCCTCGCCGAGCCGGGTCAGCTCCGAGGTGGGACGGCCGGTGATGAACGAGAGCGCCTTCTCGCGGCCGCTGGCCACGTCCTCGCTGTTCTCTTTCCCGCTGACCCTGAATTTGACCTGCTGCCAAGCGAATTGGGCCAGATCGCCGCTGGTGAAGTACTTGCGGGCGGCCAATCCGCGAGCGAAGTGAATGATCGACGCGCCCTGCACCATCGTGTTGTCCACGTCGAAGAAGGCAGCGGCAGTCAGATCCCGCGGAACGGCACCCTCGGACTCGATCTGCAACGCCAGAGCCGCATCGGCACTGGCCTGACCTGCAACGTTGGCGCGGACCTCGGCGTCCGTCGGACCGAACGGATTGCGAATCCTGCGGATGCGGCGCTTGAACTGCTTGTCTTCGCTCGGGTCGTTCGTATCGACCATGTCGATATCGGGCGTGTTCTCGATCGGCAGGTCTGTTCCCCCGTCACTCACTTCCGTCCACCTCCCAGTCGAGTCGCTCGCCGCAAGCCTAGTCGGGGTTGTCCGGGCGACGTGTGAAGGGCAGCACTGCACGCCTGTCGTTCGGCCCCCGATCGGACCGCGGACTGTGACCTTCGTCTCTGTCGCGGCCGTGTCACAGTGGATGCATGCATACGACTCCCGCCGGCGTGGCTCTTCTCACCCGCGCAGGCTGCCATTCCTGCACTCACGCGTTCGAGGTGTTGAGCGAGGTGTGCCGGGAATTCGACGTGCCGGTCACCGTCGTCGACGTGGACGAGGCGGCAGCGGAATCGCCTGACCTGCGTGCGGAGTACGGGGATCGAGTGCCCGTGGTGCTCCTCGACGGCATCGAACACAGTTACTGGGAGGTAGACGTGCCGCGGTTGCGGGCCGATCTCACCCGGGCAGGGCACCCTAAGAACGTGTGATTGCTCTCGCGTGTGCAGGTGAGGGCCGGTGTGCGCAACTTTGTTCATTCGTTCACAAGCAGTTACCGTGGTGTGAACAGCGTCCGTGAAATAGACACGAACGCAGGATCAGCGTGAAGACCGGCATCGACGCCGTTCGGACGAGGAGCCCCAGACGTGACCGAAGAGCGCCCGTCGCCCAGCGGCGTAGAGCGGGTCATCCCTCAGGCTACGGTCACTCGTCTGGCGACGTACCTGCGGGTCCTCTCGATCCTCGCAGACGAGGGCGTTCTCATCGTCTCCAGTGAAGAACTGGCCACCGCAGCAGGCGTCGGATCGGCCAAACTGCGCAAGGATCTCTCCTTTCTCGGCCCCAACGGCGTACGCGGAGTCGGCTACGACGTGGCCCGCCTCCGCGCCAAGATCGACAGCGCACTCGGACTCGATCGCGGCCACCGCGTCGTCCTCGCGGGAGTCGGCAACCTCGGGCAGGCGCTGGCCGGATACGGTGGATTCGCTCGACGCGGGTTCACGATGGTCGGACTGTTCGACAGCGACCCGAAGCGGGTCGGCACCGACATCGACGGCCTCACCGTCCGGCACGTCGACGAACTCGTCGTCGCCTGCCGTGAGCTCGAGGTCACCATCGGCGTCATCGCCACCCCCGACGAGGCCGTGCACAGCGTCGCCGAGAAGCTCGTCGCCGGTGGCGTCGAATGCATCCTGAGCTTCTCGCCGATGGTCCTCGACGTACCCGAACACGTCGAGGTGCGGCGCGTGGACCTGGCGGTGGAGATGCAGGTGCTCTCCTTCAACAGCTCTCGCAACGTCTCCGGATCGAGCGATATCGCCGATCCGGCCATCGTCGCCGCGCCCCGGCCGCAGCCGGTATCGCCGCCCCCTCTCGCATCGTCACCGCTCACGTCCACGGCACGCCTCGGCCGCAGTCACGGCCCGCGCATCGCCGGCAATCCAAGCCCAGTCAACAGTTCGACAAGAAACGGATCGGTGATTGCACCGTGAGTGTCCTTCTCGTCGGGATTTCGCACCGTAGCGCTCCCGTCGCAGTCCTCGAGCGTGTCGCCATCACGGACACCGATCGCCCGAAACTGACCGACAAGCTGATGGCCAGCGGAAGCATTTCCGAGGTCATGGTGGTATCCACGTGCAATCGCGTCGAGATCTACGCCGTCGTCGACGCCTTCCACGGCGCGCTGACCGCCGTCGGCGAAGTTCTCGGTGAACACTCAGGGCTCGAGATCGCGGACCTGACCAAGCACGCCTACGTCCGCTACAGCGAGGCCGCCGTCGAGCACCTCTTCGCCGTGGCCAGTGGCCTGGACTCGATGGTCATCGGCGAGCAGCAGATTCTCGGCCAGATCCGTTCGGCCTACGCCGCCTCGGACGGGCAGCAGGCCTCGGGCCGCGTCATGCACGAACTGGCTCAGCAGGCCCTGCGCGTGGGCAAGCGTGTACACAGTGAAACCGGAATCGACGCCGCCGGAGCCTCGGTGGTCTCGGTCGCCCTCGACCGCGCCGCCGAATTGTTCGACGGTTCCCTCGCCGGCCGCAAAGCCGTCGTCCTCGGTGCCGGAGCGATGGGCGGCCTCGCCGTCGCCCACCTCGGCCGCGCAGGCATAGCCGAGCTGACCGTCGTCAACCGCACCCGCGAGCGAGCCGACCACCTGGCCGAGAACGCCGTCTCCAACGGCATCACGGCAACCTCGGTCGCTCTCGAGGACCTGGCCGACGCAGTCGCCGAGGCGGACATCCTCCTCACCTGTACCGGAGCGGTGGGGGCCGTGGTCTCCATCGCCGACGCCCACCTCGCGCTCGCCCGCCGCGGCTCCGATCGACCGTTGGTCATCTGCGACCTCGGTCTGCCGCGCGACGTCGAACCCGCGGTGTCGGGTCTGCCGGGCATCACCGTCTTCGACATGGAGTCCCTGCAGCGCGATCCCGCCGCCGATGCCGCGGCGAACGACGCGTCCGCGGCCCGCGAGATCGTCTCCAGTGAACTTTCGGGATACCTTGCCGGACAACGGCTTGCCGAGGTCACCCCCACTGTCACGGCACTGCGCCAGCGTGCTGCAGAGGTGGTCGAGGGAGAGCTGCTGCGTCTCGAATCGCGGCTGCCCGGACTCGACTCGCCGCAGCGCGACGAGGTGGCGCGCACCGTGCGCCGCGTCGTGGACAAGCTGCTGCATTCGCCCACCGTGCGCGTCAAGCAGCTCGCCAGCACACCGGGCGGGGATTCCTACGCCGCTGCGCTGCGCGAGTTGTTCGAGCTGAGCCCCGGCTCGGTCGACGCCGTTGCCACGCCGATGGAGATCGGCTCGCTGGAACTGGTGGACGATTTCACCGCCAGCCGCACCGATCTGCGCTCGGACTCCTACCCCGGCGGAACCACCGGTCAGGAGCGTGCCGAATGACCGGCATCGTCAAGATCGGTACTCGCGGAAGCCTTCTGGCGACCACCCAGGCCGACACCGTTCGGGTGGCCCTCGCGGCAGCCGGAATCGAAGCGGAACTGGTCATCGTCAAGACTGCCGGCGACCTGTCTGCTGCTCCCGTACAGACAATCGGCGTCGGTGTCTTCACCGCGGCGCTGCGTGAGGCGCTGGCCGACGGCACCGTCGACATCGCCGTGCACTCGTACAAGGATCTGCCGACGGCGGCCGACGAGCGGTTCACCATCGCCGCCATCCCGGCTCGCGAGGACCCGCGCGACGCCCTGGTCGCCCGTGACGGACTGGTACTCGGTGAGTTGCCTGCCGACGCGAAGGTCGGCACGTCCGCCCCGCGCCGTATCGCTCAATTGCGAGCTCTCGGACAGGGACTGGACGTCCGTCCGCTGCGCGGCAACCTCGACACGCGGATCGGAAAGGTCGCGTCGGGAGAGCTCGACGCCGTCATCGTCGCCCGCGCCGGACTGTCCCGCATCGGCCGACTCGACGTCGTCACCGAAGCACTCGACCCGGTTCAGTTGCTCCCGGCACCCGCCCAGGGTGCGCTCGCAGTCGAATGTCGCGTCGAGGACACCGATCTCGCGACCGCCATCGCCACCCTCGACGACGCCCACTCACGCGCCGCGGTGGCAGCCGAACGCGGGCTGCTCGCAGAACTCGAAGCCGGCTGCACCGCTCCGGTCGGCGCGATCGCAGAGGTCGTCGAATCCATCGACGAGGACGGCCGCATCTTCGACGAACTGTCCTTGCGGGGCTGCGTCGCCGCCATCGACGGCAGTGACACCATCCGCGCGTCGATCGTCGGATCACCCGACCGAGCCGAGGAGCTGGGCCGGGAATTGGCCCGCGAACTGCTCGATCTCGGTGCGCGCGAACTCGTTTCAGTCACCGAACCAGCACAGGCCGGTTCTCAGGTACAGGGTGGATCTCATGTCTAGGGCCATAACGGCACCCGTCCGCGGACGCGCCAAACGCAAGGCGACCCGTCCGGTGGTGCGAAGAGAGTCGATCGCCACCGCTCGACTGATTCCGAAACGGGGCACCGCAACCCCGATAGAACTGCAGTACCCACACAAGACAGCACTGGAGAACAACCGATGAGCCCAGTCCGCAAGAACACCAACGGACGGATCCTGTTCGTGGGATCCGGGCCGGGTGACCCGGCTCTGCTCACGGTCCGGGCACGGGAAGTGCTCGGAGCGGCCGAGCTCGCATTCACCGATCCCGACGTCGACAAGGGAGTCACCGCCCTGGTCGGTGCCGACGTTCCGCGTGACCCGGAGACGGGCGAGAACGGTGTCGAGGTTCGTCCGGCACTCGGCGAACCGGCCGAGGTCGCCAAAACCCTTCTGGCCGAAGCCAAGAACGGCCACGACGTGGTTCGCCTTGTCTCCGGTGATCCGCTCACGACCGACTCGGTGATCGCCGAGGTCAGCGCCGTCGCTCGCACGCACGTGCCGTTCGAGGTGCTCCCCGGCCTGCCGTCGGGATCGGCCGTCCCCAGCTACGCCGGCATGGCACTCGGCTCGGGTCACACCGAGGCCGACGTCCGGGGCGAGGTCGACTGGGCAGCACTCGCTGCTGCTCCGGGCCCGCTGGTACTGCACGCAACTTCGGGCCACCTGGCCGAAACCGCCAGTGCCCTCGTCGAACACGGCCTGGCACCGCAGACGCCCGCGGCCATCACCGTCCGCGGCACCACCCGTCAGCAGCGCACCGTCGAGGCCACCCTCGCCACCCTCAACGACGCCGGATCCGAGCTCGTCGGATCGCTCGTCGTCACCGTCGGCAAGGTCGTCTCGGGCCGAAACAAGATGTCCTGGTGGGAATCTCGTGCACTGTACGGCTGGACCGTGCTGGTGCCGCGCACCAAGGATCAGGCAGGGGAGATGAGCGATCGACTCGTCACCCACGGAGCCATCCCCATCGAGGTCCCGACCATTGCCGTCGAGCCCCCGCGCAGCCCGGCCCAGATGGAACGGTCCGTCAAGGGCCTGGTCGACGGCCGCTACCAGTGGGTCGTCTTCACTTCCACCAACGCCGTTCGCGCCGTGTGGGAGAAGTTCGAGGAGTTCGGTCTGGACGCTCGTGCGTTCTCCGGCGTCAAGATCGCCTGTGTCGGCGAGGCAACCGCGGCGAAGGTGCGTTCGTTCGGCATCAACCCCGAACTGGTGCCGTCGGGTGAGCAGAGCTCGCTCGGACTGCTCGAGGACTTCCCGCCGTACGACGAGGTCTTCGATCCGGTCAACCGAGTTCTTCTGCCGCGCGCCGACATCGCCACCGAGACTCTCGCCGAGGGCCTGCGCGAGCGGGGCTGGGAGATCGACGACGTCACCGCGTACCGCACCGTCCGGGCAGCACCGCCCCCCGCCGAGACCCGCGAGATGATCAAGACCGGCGGGTTCGACGCAGTGTGCTTCACGTCGAGTTCCACCGTCCGGAACCTGGTCGGCATCGCCGGAAAGCCGCACGCGCGCACACTGGTGGCGTGCATCGGCCCCAAGACCGCCGAGACGGCCGTCGAGTTCGGTCTGCGCGTGGACGTGCAGCCCGAATCGGCACAGGTCGGACCGCTGGTCGAGGCTCTCGCCGAGCACGCGGCTCGCCTGCGGGCCGAGGGCGCACTGCCACCACCGCGCAAGAAGTCGCGCCGCCGGTAACTCGGCTGCGGATCTCACGATCGGCACACCCGGTCCGTAAGGAGTTCGCTTGTTCCCCACCGACCGTCCCCGACGCCTGCGCCGTACCCCGGCACTGCGTCGGCTCGTGGCCGAGACATCGCTCGAGGCACGGCATCTGGTGCTGCCGATGTTCGTGGCCGACGGCATCACCGAGCCTCGGGCGATCAGCTCGATGCCCGGGGTGTACCAACACACGTTGGATTCGCTGAGCGCTGCGGCCGCCGAGGCCGTTACGGCAGGCGTCGGCGGCGTCATGCTGTTCGGAGTACCGAGGCCCGAGGACAAGGACGAGACCGGCTCGGGTGCAACCGACCCGGACGGAATTCTCAATCGGGGGCTGGCGCGGCTGAAGGGCGACCTCGGGGATTCGACGGTCATCATGGCCGATACCTGCCTGGACGAGTTCACCTCGCACGGGCACTGCGGAGTCCTGGGGGAGAACGGTTCCATCGACAACGACGCCACCCTGCTGCGCTACGTGGACATGGCCGTCGCGCAGGCGGAGTCGGGTGCGCACCTGCTCGG
Source organism: Rhodococcus sp. SBT000017 (assembly GCF_003688915.1). Classification (NCBI taxonomy): domain Bacteria; kingdom Bacillati; phylum Actinomycetota; class Actinomycetes; order Mycobacteriales; family Nocardiaceae; genus Rhodococcus; species Rhodococcus sp. SBT000017. The sequence continues at coordinate 757,059 of NZ_REFU01000002.1, read as the reverse complement.
ACCGAGCGGAATGATGGACGGTCAGGTCGGAGCCATCCGCGCCGGACTCGACGCTGCCGGCCACGTCGAGGTCGGTCAGCTGGCGTACTCGGCAAAATACGCGTCGGCCTTCTACGGCCCGTTCCGCGAAGCAGTGGGGTCCTCGTTGCAGGGTGATCGCCGGACGTACCAGCAGGACGCAGCGAACCGCCGCGAGGCCACCCACGAGGTGGAGCTCGATCTCGCCGAGGGTGCCGACATGGTGATGGTCAAGCCGGCGATGTCGTATCTCGATATTCTTCGCGACGTCGCCGAGATGTCACCGGTTCCGGTTGCGGCGTATCAGATCTCCGGGGAATATGCCATGATCACCGCCGCCGCTCAGAACGGGTGGATCGACCGCGACGCAGCAGTACTGGAATCGCTCGTCGGTATCCGGCGCGCCGGTGCCGATGTCGTACTGACCTATTGGGCTACCGAAGTGGCGGGCTGGTTGTGAACGAATTTCCTCCGAACAACAACCCGGACGGCAACAACCCCGACAGCAACACGCCGGGCAACCCACCGCCGCAGCCGGATTGGCAGCGCTGGGAGCTCGAGCACGGGTTCCCGCAGTCAGGACCGGAACCCCCGCCGACCCCACGTCCGGCCCCCGTCGACGTCGAGACCGCACGCCACCTGTGGTGGGGAGTGGCGCTGATCGGGGCGCTCTCGGCGCTGTTCTCGGTGTGGACGCTGTTCGGGGCGCGCGAGGAATTCGCGCAGTCCCTGCTCGACGACCTCGCAGCGCAGGACGCGGCCGCCGACATGACGGTGGAGTCCACGCAGTCGATGGTGACGGTGATGCTCGTCGTCACGGTGTTCGTCGTACTCGGTTTCGGAGCGTTGTTCCTGTTCTGGGTCAAGCGGATGCGCGCGGGCAAGATGTGGGCGCGCATGCTGCTCACCATCATCGGATCGTTCACCGTGTTCACCATGATCCTCGAACTGTTCGCCATTGCGTCGAGCGCAGGCGCGATGAACATCGTGATGAGTGTGCTCGGCATCGGCCAGGGAGTGTTGGCCGCCGGGGCGATCTACCTGATGCACCGTCGGGAATCCAACAAATACTTCGTCGCTTCGGGAAAACGATAATTTCGGGCGTGTTCGAGGCTGCGGCACCAGCTGTGTGACTAGCATCACTCTCGATATCTTCTCGAGTGATCGGAACCGACATGGCAGAGCACACCCCTGCAGCAGCGAGTATCACGCAGCCGACCGCAGCACCGGCCGTCGATCGCGAGCCCTGTCCCGCCGAGAGCGGTCGCCCCGGCTGGGCCCTGCTCGGGTTGCTGCTCGCCGTCTCGGCCGCCATCGCGATCATGGCGCTGGGAATTTCTGCAGGCTGAGCGCCGCGTCGGCGAAAGAATCTCTGCCGGCCGAACGCGCAGCTCGCCCGCGGTGGCAGGATGTCTGGCGTGAGCGCAGACACCGACGCACCGATCGCCCGGCCCCGAGTGGTTTCCGCCGCCTACTGGCTGTGGTTGGCCTCGGCGGTGCTGCTCATCGTCGTGTGCATGATCGCCCTGACGCTTCCCGCCGACCAGATCCGCGCATCGTTCACCACCGGCGGTGCGACGGACGAGCAGATCGATTCCTTCCTGACGGTCTTTCGTGGCCTCGGCGTGATCTTCGGCGTGGTCGGGCTGGCCGTCGGTCTGATGTCGGGCCCGGTCCGCGGCGGCGACCGCAGGTTCCGACGCGCCCTGGTAGCGCTGTCCGGAGCCGTTGCGCTGCTGCTGACGTTCGCCGCGCTGGTGTTTCCGTTCGTGCTGCTGGTGATCACCGTCGCGTTGGTGGTCGCAGCAGTTCTGGTCTACCGGCCGTCGGCGCGGGAGTGGTTCGTCCGTGAGCAGTGAGATGAGTGGCGAGACCCCCACCGACGACCCCGTGCTCTTCCACGAGCCCGGTGGGCGATGGCGCATGCTGGCGTGGGGACCGGTGTTCTGCCTGGTGGTGCTCGCGGTCGAACTTGCATCCGGACCGGTGATCCACTGGTTCGCCCTCGCGCTGTTCTCGCTGATCCTCGTCGGTCTCACGTACGTCCAGCTCCGCGCCGCGCGGATGCACGTCAGCGTCGAACTCACCACCCGGCGGCTGCGTCAGGGAACCGAGACCGTCGAACTGGTCGAGATAGACGACATACTGCCCCCGGCCGAGTACGCCGACGGTGAGTACGAGCCGAAGAGGTGGGAGACCGCGCGCGTACTCGGGGAGCTGTCGGGTGTGCCGCGCAAGCGACACGGCATCGGGCTGCGTCTGGTGGGCGGCGGACTGGTGCAGGCGTGGGCGAAGGACGACGACGGGTTGCGTGCGGCGCTGGAAACGGCGAAGCGGGAGTACCTGTGAGGAAGTCTCTCGGGTGGGCGGAGCTGGTGTTGGCTCTGCTCGCGGTGATCGGAGCTGTGGCGTGCTGGAACGCAGGGGTGCGCACCACCGAGTTTCCCGCGGTTCCCGATGTGTCCCCGGCGTATTCGGGAACGTTCTACTCGGGGTCGTGGATCGCGCTCGCCGCCCTGATCGTCACCGTGGCCGCACTGCTCATGGTCGACGGCGTGCGTCGACTCCTGTCGAGAGGTGCACCCCCTACCGGGTAGGGGTATGGTGGGCGTTATGAGCAGCTACAGTGCCGAGCAGGACGATCTGCTGAAGCGATTGCGTCGTATCGAGGGTCAAGTGGCCGGGATATCGAGAATGGTCGCAGACGACCGCTATTGCATCGACGTCCTCACCCAGGTGTCCGCGGTGACCAAGGCGCTGCAGTCGGTCTCGTTGAAGCTGCTCGACGCCCACCTCGCGGGATGCGTCGTGGAGGCCGCGAAACACGGCGGACCCGAGGCGGACGCGAAAGTGAAAGAGGCCTCCGAGGCCATCGCGCGCCTGGTTCGTTCCTGACGGAAGAGGAGAAAAGCCAGATGCAGACGACATATTCGGTCGAGGGCATGACGTGCGGGCATTGCGCAGCGTCGGTGCGAGAAGAAGTATCGGAGATCTCGGGAGTCACCGGTGTCGACGTCGATGTGAATTCCGGTGCGGTCGTGGTGAGCAGTGATTCGGCGCTCGATACCGCGACGGTGGACGCCGCTGTCGCCGAAGCCGGGTATCGACTGGTGTCCTGAACACGACCCCGCTCGGTCGGTGGTTCGGAAGTCGCGAAAACGGTAATAACGGAAAAATGGGACTCACCGAAATTCGTCAGGAGCGCTCGTGAAGAAACCGGTCACCGGCGCAGCGGTCATCGCCATGAGCGTCGCCTTGGTAGCGGCCTGTTCGGCGGACGCCACCGGAGAGGGCGGTGGCGCAGAGCCGACCGAGTCGTCCGCGACCTCGTCGTCGCAGGGCTCTGTTTCCGACTCTGCTCCCTCCTCGGCCGCACCTACCGAACCGCTGCCGAACCTGTCGGTCACCACCGTGCTCGACGGCCTCGACAAACCGTGGGACGTGGTGGTCGCTCCCGATGGCACGGTGCTGACCGGAGAGCGCTCCGGCCGGTTCGTCATCCGCGACTCCGCGGGAGTCCAGCGCGAACTGAACGCGGACCTCGACGACCTCTACGCCGCCGGTGAGACCGGACTCATGGGAATCGCACTGGCTACCGATTTCGCCGCGTCGCGAACGATCTACACCTGTCAGGGTGTGCGCGGCGACGCAGGTAACAACATCGGCGTGATGTCGTGGACCGTGGACCCGGAGTGGACGGCTCTGACGCGCACCGGAACCCTCGTCGACGACATTCCCGTCGCAGACGGCGGGCGTCACGGTGGCTGCCGAATTCTGGCTCATCCCGACGGCACGCTGTACATCGGCACCGGGGACACTGCCAGCCCCAGTGTTCCTCAGGATCGAAACTCGCTGGGCGGCAAGGTGTTACACGTCAACGCAGACGGCACCGCCGCGGCTGATGCACCGGATCGCATCTTCACTCTCGGTCATCGCAATGTGCAGGGACTGGCGATCCGTCCCGGAACCGATCAGATCTTCGAGGTCGAGCAGGGGACGAGCCGCGACGACGAGCTGAACCTGTTGGTGCCGGGCGGCAACTACGGCTATCGCCCCGATCGACGGTCGTCGGTCTACGACGAGTCGGTTCCCATGACCGACCCCGATCGGGTTCCCGGTGCCCTGCCCGCAGTGTGGAGTTCGGGTGATCCGACCATCGCCACCCCCGACGTCACGTTCACCGACGGGGAACAGTGGGGGTCCTGGAACGGTGCCGCGGTGATCTCGAGTCAGCAGGGCGAGAAGCTCGTCTTCCTGGCTTTGTCGGAGGACGGAACCGAGTACGTCGCGGAGGCGGAGGCGCTGGAAGGCACCTACGGCAGGCTGCGTTCGCTCACCCCCTTCGGAAGCGACGGCGGCTTCCTGCTCACCACCGACAACGGATCCGACGATCAGGTACTGCTCGTCACGCCCGAGGTCGGCTGAACCCCGGGCAACGAATTGCGTTGTGAGTCGGCGAGCCGCCTGAAGAGTGTGTTTAAGATCATGTGATACCGGTCATATCGGGCCGATTGCGAATCGTCGTCAGGAGTGTGGATGAACAAGCTGGTGTCCAGTTCCGGAGTGATCGCTGCCAGCGTCCTCCTGACGCTTGCCGGTACGACCACCGCGACGGCGCAGGCCGATCCGCTTCCCGATCTGACGGTCACCACCGTGCTCGACGGACTCGCGAAGCCGTGGGATGCGGTGGTCGCGCCGGACGGAACGGTGCTGACCGGTGAGCGCGCCGGGCGGTTCGTGATCCGCGACGTCGGCGGGGCCACCCGCGAGCTCGACGCGGACCTCGACGATCTGTACGCGTCGGGCGAGACGGGCCTGATGGGCATTGCCCTCGCGACGGACTTCGAAGCGTCGAGAACCATCTACACGTGCCAGGGCGTGCAGGGCAGTGGCGGTGGCGGCACCGGTAGCGCCGGAACCGGAAGTGCGGGCGGTGGCAGCGACAACCACATCGCCGTGCTCTCGTGGACCGTCGACCCGGGGTGGACGGCTCTGACGCGCACCGGCACCCTCGTCGACGACATTCCCGTCGCCGACGGCGGACGCCACGGCGGCTGCCGAATTCTGGCTCATCCCGACGGCACCCTGTACGTCGGCACCGGAGACACGGCGACGCCGACGGTTCCGCAGGATCGGAACTCGTTGGGCGGCAAGGTTCTGCACATCAACGCCGACGGTTCCGCCGCGGCTGGTTCACCGGATCGCATCTTCACTCTGGGACATCGGAACGTGCAGGGCCTGGCGATTCGCCCCGGCACCGGTCAGATCTACGAGGTGGAGCAGGGCACGACCCGAGACGACGAGTTGAACCTGCTGGTGCCCGGCGGCAACTACGGCTACCGCCCCGATCGACTCCCGTTCATCTACGACGAGTCGGTACCGATGACCGATCCCACCCGCGTGCCCGGTGCACTCGCCGCCGTGTGGAGCTCGGGTAGTCCCACCATCGCCACGCCCGGTCTGACCTTCGCGATCGGCGCGGGATGGGGCTCCTGGAACGGGGCCGCGGTGATATCGAGTCAGCAGGGCGAGAAGCTGACGTTTCTGAAGCTGTCCGAGGACGGTACGGAGTACGTCGACGAGGCCGACGCCCTGGTGGGTACGTACGGTCGACTGCGCTCGCTCACCAGCTTCGGCGACGACGGCGCATTCCTGCTGACCACCGACAACGGATCGGACGACAAGGTTCTGCTCGTCACTCCCGCTGCCGGCTGATGTGCGGCCCGAGGTCATCGACACGGTTCACCGCAGAATCGGCCGTAGGGCGCTGTTCGGCTCGTTGGGGGCCGCCGCGTTGACCGTTGCGACGGCCGGAGCGGTGCGCGCCGAACCAGTGGTGGCGTCGGCGCTTCCGGCGGGCCGACTCATCGACCTGACCCACACCCTGAGCCCGACGTTTCCGGTGTGGCCGGGCAGCGAACCGTTCTCGATGCGGCCGGTCGCCGCCTACGAGTTGGGCGGCTTCCTGGTGAACAAGTTGTCGTACTGGGAGCACACGGGCACGCACATCGATGCTCCGGCGCACCGCATTCGTGGCGGTGCGACGGCCGACATCCTGCCCCTGGAGGATTTGATCGCCCCACTGGTCGTGGTGGACATCTCGGCTCGGGCCGCGTCCGATCCAGAGGCCGTGGTGACGACCGAGGACATCGCGCAATGGGAGCGCGAGCACGGCCGAATACCCGACCGCGCGTTGGTGGTGATGCACAGTGGCTGGCAGAACAGGCTGGCCGAGCGCGCGGCACCCGGGTTCGGCGGCGACGCGGCGCAGATGCTGGTACGCGAGCGGGGCATCGTCGGAATCGGAGTCGACACACTGAGCCTCGACCGGATGAACGACCGCGAATATCCTGCGCACACAGCGGTTCTCGGAGCAGGTCGATACGGAGTCGAGGCACTGGCGAACCTGGATGCAGTGCCCCCGGCAGGGGCGACGGTCGTCGTCGGCGCACCGAAGCACGCGGGCGCGACCGGCGGTCCCTGCCGGGTCTTCGCAATAATTCCCGGCTGAACCCGGCTACGCGTCAGTGCGCGTGACTGGGGTTCGCGGCCGGCTCTTCCTCGGTTCCGGCCCCGGGCTCACCGAGCATCGCGGCACCGACCAACGCGTCGGGCACACCGAAACCGTCGACGAGCAATTCGGCGTGCGGCCGCAGCGTGCGGCACCGCTCGTTGATGGCACGGGTGACGGCCTTGGATCGCTCGGTGGACAGGTAGCGGTGCTCGATGTACCACGCCTTGTCCGCCTCGATCACCGACAGCGCGTAGAGGTCGCAGACCTCGTCGAGCAGATCCTTGGTGGTGGGGTCCTCGCAGGATTCGATGCCGGCGATGAATGCCTCGAAGATGATCCGATCGATGTGTGCGCTCGCGGCATGCAGAACGTGATCCTGCACCGCGTTGAACGCCTCGAACGGGCTTGTCTCCTTGGACTTGGACTGCAGCCGGCGGGCGACGGTGGAGAGCAGGTACTCCTCACGATCTTCGAACATCTTGACCTGGGTGCCGCGGTTGAACAGCGAGCCCTCCTCCTCGTTGTCCTGGCGCCGATCGAGGATGGTCTGCATGATCGCTTGGGCCGCAGTGCGTTTGACGACGCGGTCGCCCACCATGTCGGCGGCGAACTTGACCCACTCGACCGGGCTCATGGACTTGACGTCGTCGGCGTACGCGGTGAGCAGCTCCTTGGCGACCAGCTGTGTCAGCACATGGTTGTCGCCCTCGAACGTGGTGAACACATCCGTGTCGGCTTTGAGCGAGATCAGCCGGTTCTCGGCGAGATACCCTGCGCCGCCACATGCTTCGCGGGCCTCCTGGATCGCGGCGGTCGCATGCCAGGTGTTCGCGGCCTTGAGGCCCGCGGCCCTGGACTCGAGCTCGCGCTGCTCCTCGGCGTCCGGGTTGTCCGCGGTCTGCAGCTCGTGCATCTTCGACACGAGCTCGTTCTGCGCGAACTGCAGGGCGTAGGACTTCGCGATGAGCGGGAACAGTCGACGCTGATGCACCAGGTAGTCCATGATCAGGACCTCCTGATCGGAATCGGGCGCGGCGAACTGCCTGCGCTGCAATGCGTATCGCGTGGCGATGTCGAGAGCGACGCGGGCCGCCGCAGCGGCACTGCCGCCGACCGTGACGCGACCGCGGATCAACGTGCCGAGCATCGTGAAGAACCGTCGAGACTTGTTCTCGATGGGGGAGGAGTACGTACCGTCGTCGGACACGTCGGCGTACTTGTTGAGCAAGTTGTCTCGTGGGATGCGGACGTGATCGAACATGAGGCGGCCGTTGTCGACTCCGGGGAGGCCACCCTTGTACTGACAGTCCGAGGTGGTGACGCCGGGCAGATCGTCACCGTTCTCGTCGCGGAGCGGAACGAAGAAGCAGTGCACGCCGTGGCCTTCGGGCTCCTCGCCCGGACCTGCGGTGATGAGCTGGGCGAACACGGCGGCGACGGTCGCGGTTTCGGCGGCACCGCCGATGTAGTCCTTACGCGAGGACGGCGTCGGAGAGTTGATGACGAACTCGTCCGTCTTCGGGTCGTACGTGGCCGTGGTCTCGAGCGACTGCACGTCGCTGCCGTGTCCGGTCTCGGTCATGGCGAAGCAGCCGAGCAGATCGAGACCGATGATCTTGGGGACGTACGCCTCGTGGTGGCGTTCGGTGCCGAGATTCTCGATGGCACCGCCGAACAGCCCCCACTGGACGCCGGCCTTGACCATCAGCGAGAGATCACTCATCGCGAGCATCTCGATCATCGTCACCGCTGCGCCGACGTCGCCGGTGCCGCCGTGTTCCTTCTTGAAGCCGTTGTCGGCTGCACCGGCCGCGGCGAGCAACTTGAGCTGCTCCATTGCCTTGGTGCGGGCGATGACGGTGTTCGGGGTGTAGTGCGGACGGAACTCGTCGCGTGCAAGTTGCTGACGCGCCTGGTTCTTCACATCTCGCCAGCGGCCGTCCAGAGTGTTCCGAAGGTGATCCGTTGTGGTTGCCATACTCGACGGTAACCTTTTGTGGCGGCCCGTGAAGGCCGGAAAGTCAGACCGGCCAGACGAATTCTCGGAACACTGCCCGGCAGGTCCGCCAGAAGCCCGATTTCGCGTACGGACCGTCGTGGAACAGAGCCGCACAGTTGTCCTCGAGAGCCCTGTTCACCAGGGGACTGAAGTCGGTGAACTCACCGACCAGGAACTCCTTGAAGCCCTCCGGCCACGCGTACCGGGCTGGTTCGTGTTGTGCCTCCACGACCGCGAGTGTAATGCAGCAGTAACACCGATGTTACAAATCCCACTCACTTCATCAGCGCGAAAGCCTGCTGGGCAACGAGAAACGCGTAGCTGGACGGGATCAGATCGATCGCGCCGTCGGCCCGGAACTGCTCGGTCACGATCCAGTCCTGACCGGAGGCATCGGTGGCCAGGAACGCGCCCGCCAGATCGCCGGGCGCGCTGCCGCCCTTGAACCCCGAGTACGGCCACAGTGCCGGGTCGAGCTGCACACCCGGGGTGATCGCCAGGATGCGACGGTTCTCCTCGGCCGAATCGCTCGTCGCCAGGTAACCCATCGCGGCACAGACGTCCTGCGCGTTGGCGAACCACTCGACCCCGTCGGCCGACGCCGGGTTGTCCAGGAAGTTTTCGAAGTCGATCTCGAGCGGCCTCGCGTCCGCCTGCTCGAGCAGCTCGGCCCGGGTATCGGGGTCGGCCTCGGCCCACTCGGCACGCATGTCGGGATCCCCGAATCCGATGACGAAGAACTGCCGAGTGTCCATCATCGGTGTCATCACCGACGGATCGTGGTGGCCCATGATGGAGAGCTGGCGTTCGACCCGCTCGCGGCCGAGGTGATCCATCAACAGATCCGTTGCGGTGTTGTCGGACAACGAGATCATCTTCTCGGCCGCGTCGCGGACCGACACTGTCGTGCCGTCGGGCAGATTCTGCAGTTCGCCGGACGGCGCGCTCTTGGTGGCATCACGAACGGTGAGCTGCTCGTCCCAGCGGACGGTGCCTGCCTCGATCTCGTCGGTGAGCGCGCCGAGGACGTACAGCTTGAACACCGATCCGAGGGGAAGCACCGAGTCCGCATTGGCGGAGTAGATCGACTCGCAGTCATCGCCGTTGAGCCGTGACGCGCTGTAGGAATAGTTCGGAGCCACCTTCGACAGTGCCTCGTCGAGATCGTCGAACGACGAGATCGTAGGGGTGTCCGGCCGGGCCAGGAAGCCGTCGAGCTTGCCGTCCGCACCGATCGACGTCGTGATCGTGGCCGGGATGCCCGCGGTGGTGAAGCGCAGGACGCCGGAGTTCGGTCCGGGCTCGAAGCCCGTGGCGACGTTCGGCGCACCGGCGCGCAACTGCTCGAGTGGTCCGGCGAGCCCACCCAGCGGTGCGACGGCCTCGGCCAGCTCGGGGCCGGTGACGGCGTCGACCTCGGCGGGGTCGGGCGCCTCCTCGGCGTTGATCCACCGCAGGATGCGGTCGTTGAGTGCGCCGACGGGAGTGGAGGTGTCGACGGCGAAGTCCGGAGCGGTCGTGGTGGGCGCGGGCGCTGCGGACGTGCCCCCGCAGGCGGTAAGGGTCAGAGTTGCGGCCACGACCACCCCTACGAGTCTCGTCACGGTGCGCGTCGTCATGCTGCGATGCTAATGGATTCGGACATTTCGCCACCCCTCCAGTCTCGGGACGGCTGGTCGGGCGCTGTGGCAGTGTGCTCTGGCGTGCTGACTTCCGAAGACGTTCGTCGAATCGACTCCGATCACCTCTGGCACCCGTACAGCCGGTTTCCGGCGACTACGACGACACTGGTGGTCGACAGTGCGTCGGGAGTGCGGCTGACGTTGGCCGACGGCAGGCAACTCATCGACGGCATGAGCTCGTGGTGGGCGGCGGTGCACGGCTACCGCCACCCGGTGCTCGACGCCGCCGCGCACGATCAGCTGGGCCGGATGAGCCACGTCATGTTCGGTGGACTGACGCACGCTCCGGCGGCCAGGTTGGCCGAGTTGTTGGTCGACATCACCCCCGCGGGGCTCGACAAGGTGTTCCTCGCCGATTCCGGATCGGTCTCGGTGGAGGTCGCGGTGAAGATGGCGCTGCAGTACTGGCGTGGGCGCGGCGAGAACGGTCGCACTCGGCTGTTGACCTGGCGCGGCGGATACCACGGAGACACGTTCGCTCCGATGAGCGTGTGCGACCCGGATGGCGGGATGCACACGCTGTGGACCGATGTGCTGGCGAAGCAGGTGTTCGCTCCGGCTCCGCCCGCGGAGTTCGAAGCCGGCTACGTGGCCGAATTCGAGCGGGTACTGAGCGAACACGCGAGCGAACTGGCGGCGATCATCGTCGAGCCGATCGTGCAGGGCGCCGGCGGGATGCGGTTCCACGACGCGCGCTACCTGCTGGAACTACGCCGCTTGGCCGACGAGTACGGCGTCCTGCTGATCTTCGACGAGATCGCAACCGGCTTCGGTCGAACCGGGGAGTTGTTCGCAGCCGATCACGCAGGTGTCGCGCCCGACATCATGTGTATCGGCAAGGCATTGACCGGCGGATATGTGACCCTGGCGGCCACGCTGTGCACCACCGAGGTGGCCGAAACGGTCTCGGGCGGCGAGGCCGGAGGTCTGATGCACGGGCCGACGTTCATGGGGAATCCACTGGCCTGCGCGATCGCGGTGGCCTCGGTGGAACTGTTGCTCTCGCGTGACTGGCGCACCGAGGTCGCCGCCCTGGCAGCGGGGTTGGCCGACGGCCTCGCGCCGGCCCGGTCCCTGCCCGGAGTCGCCGACGTTCGCGTTCTCGGCGGCATCGGCGTGGTCGAGATGCACCGTCCGGTGGACATGGCCCGGGCCACGGCAGCGGCCGTCGACGCGGGAGTGTGGCTGCGGCCGTTCGGCCGTCTGGTGTACGCGATGCCGCCGTTCATCTGCACCGATGCGGAGGTGACGGCCATCGCCGACGCCATGGTGGCGGTGGCGCGCGACCATACTTGAACGGCGTTCAAGTATGGTCGCTGCCATGACCGCTCTGGATTGGCTCGACGCCACCGCGCACGCTCGACGCGCGGCCGGCCTCGAGCGCATCGTGATCGCCCGCACCGCCGAGGACGAAGTCCTCGATCTGGCGTCGAACGACTACCTCGGCCTGTCCATGCATCCGGCCGTCATCGACGGAGCCTGCGCTGCTGCGCGCCGATGGGGCGGCGGATCCACCGGATCGCGGCTGGTCACCGGCACGACGACGGCGCACGAGCGCCTCGAGGACGACCTCGCGGAGTTCGTCGGAGCCGAGGCCGGACTGGTGTTCTCCTCCGGCTACACCGCCAACCTCGGAATCGTGACGGCACTGGCGGGCCGAGATGCACTGGTGATCTCCGACGCCGCGTCGCACGCCTCGCTCATCGATGCCTGCCGACTGTCGCGGGCACGGGTGGCCGTCGCTCGGCACTGCGACACCGACCACGTCGACGAGCTGTTGCGGGAGCGTCCCGAGCAGCGGGCCCTCGTGGTGACCGATTCGGTGTTCAGCACCGACGGCGATCTCGCGCCGCTGGCCGAGCTGTACGCGGTGTGCCGGAGACGGAACGCGGTGCTCGTGGTCGACGAAGCGCACGGGTTGGGCGTACGCGGGCACGGTGGCCGCGGAGCCGTCCACGAAGCAGGCCTCGCCGGAGCGCCCGACCTGGTGATCACCGCAACGCTGTCCAAGGCCCTCGGATCACAGGGTGGAGTGGTGCTCGGGCCGGCCGCGGTTCGCACGCAGGTGCTGCACGGTGCGCGCACGTTCGTGTTCGACACCGGTCTCGCTCCTGCCTCCGTCGGCGCGGCATCGGCCGCGCTGACCGTCCTGCGCGCCGAACCCGACCGGGTCCATTCGATCGGCGTACGTGCAACGCAACTGGCCGCCGCAGCGGGCGTCGAACCGACCGAATCGGCGGTGGTTCCGGTGGTCCTGGGCGACGCGCAGCGTGCGGTGCGCGCGGCGGGGGACTGCCTCGAGCTCGGCGTCCGCGTCGGATGCTTTCGGCCACCGTCGGTTCCGGCCGACGGGTCTCGACTGCGACTGACCGCGCGGGCAGATCTCACCGATTCCGATGTCGACCGTGCCGCGTCGGTTCTCGCGGCGGTGTTGAGTACGGCGGTTGTGTGGTGACGGTTCTGCTCGTGACCGGAACGTCGACCGGCGTCGGCAAGACCGTGATCACCGCGGCGCTCGCGGCGGCAGCGCAGGCAGGCGGACGGTCCGTCGCGGTGTGCAAGCCGGCGCAGACCGGCGTCGGAGGTGACTACCCGGACGAAGCCGATATCGATGTGGTGCAACGCCTTTCGGGTGTGCAGGGAGTGGAGTTGGCGCGGTACCCCGAGCCGCTGGCTCCGGACGTCGCGGCCCGCCGATCGGGCAGGCCGATGCTCGAACTCGAGGCTGTGGTCGACGCTGTGCGCGCGCTCGACGCGGCTCACGACCTAGTGTTGGTCGAAGGCGCGGGCGGAGTCGCGGTACGTCTGGGCGCAGGAGGGTTCACCGTGCTCGACGTCGCCGAGGCTGTGTCTGCGCCGATCGTGATCGTGGCCGGTGCCGAGCTGGGAACGCTCAACCACAGCGCTCTGACAATTGCGGCAGCGCGGGCGGGCGGCGTCGAATGTGCAGGTCTGGTGATCGGGTCGTGGCCTGCCGCACCGAGCTTGGCCGCGCGGGTCAACCGCGACGAGTTGCCACTCGTCACGGGGATCGAACTGACCGCGTCTATCCCGGAAGGAGCGGGCCTGTTCGAATCGCGCGCCTTCGAAGCTGTGGCGGTCGAAGCCTTCGGTGAGTTTGTCGAGTCTTTACTCGGGTACCCGGCATAGATCGTCTGCCGGTCCGGCAGTCGAGAACATGGGAGTCCGCCAATGAGCACCACCGTATGGATCATCGTTGCAGTAGTAGTCGTACTCGTGGTCGTTGCCCTCGCCGTCGTCGTAGCACGCAAGGGCAAGGAACGTAAGAGGTTGGAAGCGAACGAGATTCGCGAAAAGGCAGCCGACGATGCCGCAATCGTCGAGGAGCGTGAACTGCTGGCCAGGGAAAGCGAGGCCAAAGCGCGCCGGGCCCAGGCAGAAGCGGATGTGAAAGCGGCCGAGGCCGACAAGCTCGCGCAGCAGGCTCAATCGCACCAGGGAGTAGCGGCGAAGTCGCGCGACGAGCTGGATGCCGAATTCGCCCGGGCGAACGAACTCGATCCGGACGTCGATCATCGATCGGGTGCCAGGGCCGCACACACGGACAACAACGGCCGGCTCGACGATCGCGAGCAGGCGCACCACAGCGGTGCGGACGTCAACGAGACCTACCCCGGCCAGCACAACTCCGGGACACGAAACGCCGCTGCTCACGATGCCGCAGCGCACACGAACACCGACCCGCGTAGCACCGGGTAAAAGGTCCGCGACACGGTCGACCCACGCACGGACAACGGAAACCACCGCACGAACTGAAAGCGGGAAGCTGGTGCCGTCGGGGTGAGCCCGGCACCAGCCGAACTAGTCGGTCGAATTGTGCGGTAACTCGAGTTCGACGACCTCGTGCTCGCCGAGGTCCGGTCGCTCGTTGGTGATCTTCGCCTTGGCGTAGGCCAACAAGTTCGACACCTTCGACCCGGGGGTGGACCAGTACTCGGCCCCCTCGGCGGCCACGTGGATCAAGGCGACCTCACGCGAATCGGGGTTCTTCTCGAACCACGCGGCCGCCCGGGTGTTCCACAGTTCCTCGGCCTTGGTGTGGTTCTCGACCACCGCGGCCGTACCGGACAGCGACACCCAGCCCTCACCGGACTGGAACGAGACGTTGACCGTCGGATTCGCCGCGATGTCGCCCACCTTCCGGGAATCGGTGGCGGCGAAGAACCACAGGTCGCCGTCGAACTCCGCTTCCTGAAGCGCCATCGGGCGCGAGATGAGGTGGCCGTCCCGGCCGACGGTGGTGAACATGCAGAGCCCGGCTTCGGACATCAATTGAGCGACTTTCGTGACGCCGTCCCCGGGGTTGTCGGCGCTTGTTCTCTCGGTGTTCGTCATCGAAACCAACTACCCGGTGTGTAGCTCGCTCAACCGTTAAGGTGACAAAACGGACACGGGTACCGGGAGGCTGCGCATGGGAAAGAACCTCGACAAGAACAATCGGCCGGACCTGCGCGTGAGCAACGACGAACGTGAGGCCGTCGTGACCACCCTCGGTCTGGCGATGAGCGAGGGCCGCTTGACGTTGGTCGAGTACGAACAAAGGCTCGACGCGGTGTGGGCGTCGACGACTCGCGGTGATCTGGACGAGGTCGTGCGCGACTTGCCGGCCCCCGAGAAATCGACGGCAACGGATGTCGCTCGTACGACGAGCGAGTGGCGGGAGTATCTGGACGAGTGGCGCTGGTGGCTCGGTGGTGCCGTCGTCATGAACGGAATCTGGGCCGTTCAATGGATCTCCGACGGCGAACCGACCTCCTACTGGCCCCTGTGGCCCCTCGGTATCTGGGGCATCATCCTGGTCGCGATGGTGTTCATGCCCGAGGAGAAGAAAACCGACGACTGAGGCCGGCGTCGACCGCATTATTACGCCCTGTAGTTGGTGATTTCGCCGAACCTGGGACACTGGAAGACGTGACTGTTTCTCCCGGCGACGACGCCCCCGTATCGGCCCAACTCTTCGCCCGCGCGAGCGAGGTCATTCCCGGCGGCGTCAACTCGCCGGTACGCGCCTTCGCGTCGGTCGGCGGAACGCCCCGCTTCATCACGCAGGCCAGCGGATACACGATGACCGACGCCGACGGAAAGTCGTACGTCGACCTCATTTCGTCCTGGGGTCCGATGATCCACGGACACGCCCACCCGGCCATCGTCGAGGCCGTCCAGAAGGCAGCCGCGACCGGCCTGTCGTTCGGTGCGCCCACGCTCCGCGAAATCGAACTGGCCGAGGAAATCGTGCGTCGCGTCGGCCCCGTCGACCAGGTTCGCCTTGTGAATTCGGGCACAGAGGCCACCATGAGCGCGGTGCGCCTGGCCCGCGGCTTCACCGGCCGCACCAAGATCGTCAAGTTCTCCGGCTGCTACCACGGCCACGTCGACGCCCTGCTGGCCGACGCGGGCTCGGGGCTCGCCACGCTCGGACTGCCGACCTCCCCCGGCGTCACCGGCGCACAGGCGTCGGACACCATCGTCGTTCCCTACAACGACCTCGCCGCCGTCACCGCAGCCTTCGAGGCCAACCCCGGCCAGATCGCATGCATCATCACCGAGGCAGCCGCAGGCAACATGGGTGCCATCCCGCCGGTCACCGGCTTCAACGAGGGACTGCGCCGCCTCGCGACCGAGCACGGCGCACTGCTGATCATGGACGAGGTGATGACCGGCTTCCGCGTCAGCGCCTCCGGTTGGTACGGCATCGACGGAATCGCAGGCGACCTCTACACGTTCGGCAAGGTCATGTCCGGCGGATTGCCTGCCGCCGCATTCGGCGGTCGCGCGGACGTGATGGCCTACCTCGCGCCCGCCGGACCGGTGTACCAGGCAGGGACGCTCAGCGGTAACCCCGTCGCCGTCGCGGCCGGATTGACGAGCCTGCAACTGGCCGACGCAGCCGTCTACGAGAAGTTGCAGACCAACTCGCAGAGGCTCGGAACACTGCTCGGCGACGCCCTGACCGCCGAAGGCGTCACCCATCACGTGCAGTTCGCGGGCACTATGGTGAGTGTGTTCTTCGCCGATGGACCCGTCACCGACTACGCGCAGGCCAAGGCCGCGCAGACGTGGCGATACCCGGCGTTCTTCCACGCGTTCCTCTCCCGCGGGGTGTACCCGCCGCCGAGCGCATTCGAAGCCTGGTTCGTCTCCGCTGCCCTCGACGACCGAGCCTTCGAGATCATCGCCGACGCGGCCCCGGCCGCCGCCAAGGCCGCAGCGGCCGCCACCGCACCACTGTGACGTCTACACAGAACTGATCTACCACCCGACTAGCGAGAAACAGGACCCCGACGTGACCGAGGCCCCCGCAACACATCCGCACTCGACGACGCGCACCATCGTGCACGTCCTCCGGCACGGCGAGGTGCACAACCCCAAGGGAATCCTGTACGGACGTCTGCCCGGCTTCAAGCTCTCGGTGACCGGTCAGTCGCAGGCCAAGGCAGTGGCCGACGCGCTCGCCGGCCACGACATCACCCACGTCGTGGCATCACCGCTGCTGCGCGCACAGGAAACAGCCGGACCCATCGCGGCGGCTCACGGCCTGACGATCGCCGAGGACGACAACCTCATCGAAGCAGGCAACGAGTTCGAGGGACTGCGCGTGGCCGTCGGCGACGGTGCCCTGCGCCGACCACGGCACTGGTGGAAGCTTCGCGATCCCTTCACCCCCTCGTGGGGCGAGCCGTACCTGCAGATCGCGCACCGCATGCTCGCCGCCGTCAACGCGGCCCGCGTCGAAGCCGTCGGGCACGAGGCCGTCTGCGTCAGCCACCAGCTCCCGGTGTGGACACTGCGCCGATTCCTGCAGGGCGACCGGCTCTGGCACGACCCGCGTAATCGTCAGTGCGGACTCGCCTCGCTCACCTCGCTCGTCTACGAGGGCGATCAGCTCGTGGACCTCGTCTACTCCGAGCCCGCAGGAGCATCCGATCCGAGGATCTCCGGTGCGTAGGTTTCTGCTCGCAGTGTCCGCGGTGGCACTTGTCGCCGGCTGCTCGACCGGCACCGACGCGGTGGCGCAGGGCGGCACTTTCCAGTTCGTCTCACCCGGCGGCAAGACCGACATCTTCTACGAGCCCGACGAGCGCGGCACCATCGGCGAACTGTCCGGGCCGGATCTGATGACCGAGGGCAAGACGACCTCATTGTCCGACTACGACGGTGATGTCGTCGTTCTCAACGTCTGGGGTCAGTGGTGCGGTCCGTGCCGCGGCGAGGCCGACGACCTCGAAGACGTCTACGAGGCCACCAAGTCCCTCGGCGTCGAGTTCCTCGGCATCAACGTGCGCGACGAGTCGCAGACCGCCGCACAGGACTTCGTCGTCAGCAACAACGTGAGCTACTCCTCGATCTACGACCCGCCCATGCGCACCCTCAACGCGCTCGGCGGCGTCCCCACCTCCGTCATTCCGACGACCGTCGTGCTCGACCGACAGCATCGCGTCGCGGCAGTGTTCTTGCGGGAGCTGCTCGCCGAGGACCTGCAACCCGTCGTCGAGCGTGTGGCAGCCGAGGAGCCAGTGCAGCAGTGAACGTGACTCACCTGGCCGGGATCGGCGCGAGTTTCCAGGAAGCCGCGGCCTCCGGGCCACTGATCCTGGCCCTCGGAGCCTGCGTGCTGGCCGGGCTCGTCTCCTTCGCGTCGCCGTGCGTGGTGCCCCTGGTGCCCGGATACCTCTCGTACCTCGCCGGAGTCGTCGGAGCCGATGCCCCGGCCGTCAGCGCCGACGAGGCGTCGGTGAAGACGAAGGTGCGCAGCGGCCGGTTGCGCGTGGCCGGGGCGGCGGGACTGTTCGTCCTCGGATTCACCGTCGTGTTCGTTCTCGCCACCGCATCGGTGTTCGGAGCGATCTCCGTCCTGTCGATCAACCGCGAACTGCTGATGCGAATCGGCGGCGTCGTCACCATCGCCATGGGCCTGGTGTTCGTCGGACTGATCCCGGCCCTGCAGCGCGACGTGCGCTTCGAGCCGAGGCAGATCGGCTCACTGGCCGGAGCGCCGCTGCTCGGCGGTGTCTTCGCACTCGGATGGACTCCGTGCCTCGGGCCGACGCTCGCAGGCGTCATCTCTCTGGCCGCAGGGACCGACGGCACGACGGCAGCGCGTGGCGTCGTCCTGATCGTGGCGTACTGCCTCGGTCTCGGCCTGCCGTTCGTGATCCTCGCGTTCGGTTCGGTCAGCGCGCTGCGAGGCGTCGGCTGGCTACGTACACATGCACGACAGATACAGGTGTTCGGCGGAATCATGTTGATAGCAGTAGGAATTGCACTGGTCACCGGTGCCTGGGATCAGTTCGTCGGTTGGGTGCGCGACGCCTTCGTCTCCGATGTGGTGTTGCCGATATGACCGCCGACGTCGAAGAACGTACCGAGGCGTCGCCGCCGCACAAGCAATCGATGCTGGGCAGGGCAGTGGCTCTGGTCCGCAACACCTGGCGCGGCCTGACCAGCATGCGAACCGCGCTCGTGCTGCTGTTCCTGCTGGCCTTCGCCGCAGTGCCCGGTGCCTTGGTGCCGCAGCGCAGCCTCAACGCGGGCAAGGTCGACGAGTACATCGCCGACCGCCCGACCCTCGGCCCGATCATGGACAGGCTCGAACTGTTCGACGTCTTCGGCAGCTTCTGGTTCACCGCGATCTACGCGCTGCTGTTCGTCTCGCTCATCGGCTGCATCCTGCCGCGCTGCATCGAGCACGCGAAGCAGTTGCGTACCAAGCCCGTTCGCGCGCCCCGCAACCTCTCTCGCCTGCCGCACAACAGTCGCTACGACGTCGACGGAACGCCGGAGGAGGTCGCCGCACAGGTGCGCACCCAGTTGCGCGGCTGGCGCGTCGCCCAGCGAACCGAGGACGGCGGAGCAGTGACTCTGTCGGCGGAGAAGGGCTACGTCCGCGAACTCGGCAACCTCGTCTTCCACCTCTCGCTCGTCGGACTGCTCGCCGCCATCGCCATGGGCAAACTGCTCGGATACGAGGGCAACCGCATCGTCATCGCCGACGACGGACCCGGCTTCTGCACCTCGACCCCGGCGAACTACGACTCGTTCCGCGCAGGCAACCTCGTCGACGGCACCGACCTCGAACCATTGTGCGTGCGCGTCAAGGACTTCACGGCCGACTACCTCGACACCGGCCAGGCCGAGATGTTCACCTCCAACATCGAGTACCAGGCAGGCCAGGACCTCACGAACAACGTCTGGCGCGACGACCAACTGCAGGTCAACCATCCGCTGCGCGTCGCCGGAGACCGCGTCTACCTGCAGGGCCACGGCTACGCACCCACCTTCACCGTGACGTTCCCCAACGGCGAAACCCGCACCGACACCATCCAATGGCAGCCGACGGACGCCACGACCTTCCTCTCCAGCGGAGTACTGCGCGTCGACCCGCCCGGCGGCTTGTATCCCGACGCTCTGGACCGGCGCAAGAACCAGATCGCCATCGAGGGACTGTTCGCGCCGACGGCGTCGTTCCACGGCAGCCTGCTGTCGTCGAGCTTCCCCGCCATGAACGACCCCGCCGTCGCCATCGACATCTACAAGGGCGACACCGGACTCGACACCGGACTGCCGCAGTCCATCTTCTCGCTCGATCAGGAAATGATCGCCCAGGGACGCCTCGTGAAGCAGGACCGCGTCAACCTGATGCCAGGAGAATCCGCGACGCTCAGCGACGGAACGGTCGTCACGTTCGACGGAGCGAAGGAATTCGTCAACCTTCAGGTCTCGCACGACCCGGCTCAGACCTGGGTGCTCGTCTTCGCACTCACGATGATGGGCGGACTGCTCGTCTCACTGGTGATCAAGCGTCGCAGAATCTGGGTCCGACTCACCGCCGACGCCCAGGCACGACGTACTGTAGTAGACCTCGGCGGACTTGCACGCACCGATCAGGCGGGGTGGGGCGAAGAGTTCGACCGCCTGTGCACCCGCCTGCTCGGCGACACCTCGAAACAGGAGAACTGACCGATGCCGATCAACGAGACCCTCTCGCAGTACAGCGACTGGTCCTTCGAATCAGCGTTCACCATCTACGTGCTCGCATTCGTCCTGCTCATCGCCCAGTACGCCTCCGCCAAGGCGACGGCCGCCCAGGCCAAGGAACTCGTCGGTGCCGGTGCCCCCGTTGGCGACAGCCGACCGGGACGCGTCGTCGAAACGCCGAAGCGACCGCTGTCCGAGCGACTCGCAGGCATGGGCTTCGCGTTGCTCGCCCCGGCCCTCGCCCTGCACGTCGCCTCGGTGGTGCTCCGCGGCTTCGCCACCCACCGCTTCCCGCTCGGCAACATGTACGAGTTCGTCACCATGGCCACCGCAGCCGCAGCCCTCACCTCGGTGATCGTGCTCCGCAAGAAGACGATGCGCCCGATGCTCGTGTTCGTCCTCGCACCGATCATCGTGCTGATGTTCTTCGCCGCCACCAAGCTCTACGCCGACGCCGCACCGGTCGTCCCCGCACTGCGCTCCTACTGGCTGCCCATCCACGTCACCATCGTCAGCGTCGGCAGCGGCATCCTGCTGGTCTCCGGTGTCGCGTCCCTGCTGTTCCTGCTGCGCATCAAGCAGCCCCTGGGAGAGGAAAGCGTCGGTTTCTGGGGCAAATTCGCCTCCAAGCTGCCCGACGCCCAGGCCCTCGACCGACTCGCCTACAAGACGACCATCGTCGCCTTCCCGCTCTTCGGAGCCGGCGTCATCCTCGGCGCAATCTGGGCCGAAGCCGCGTGGGGACGCTTCTGGGGCTGGGACCCCAAAGAGACGATGTCGTTCATCACCTGGATCATCTACGCCGCCTACCTGCACGCCCGCGCCACCTCCGGATGGCGCAACACCCGCGCCGCCTGGATCAACATCGCCGGATTCACCGCCATGCTCTTCAACCTCTTCATCATCAACATGGTGGTCTCGGGACTGCACAGCTACGCGGGACTGAACTGACCGTCGGTCGTTCCACAAGCTCCACGCTGGACGTCCAGCTGGTAGCGTCCGATCCGGCTCGATGGGGGACACATCCGAGCTCGGATCTTCGATGTGGGACGCAAACTGGGGGGAATCGGTCATGGCCGATCGGCACGAGAACAACTGGCAACCCGTCCGGCCACTGGACGACGACGTGCCGGAAGAACACGTAGCGCCGCCCACTGAATCCGGGCCGGTCGTTGTCGCAGCGGCGACCGAGGCCACACCCGCACCGCCGCGGGAGCCCTTTCGATCGACCCCCATCACCATGCCGCCCGAAAGCATCTCGGACGCGCCCGTGACGCAGCCCGAGGCCGCGCCCACACCGCCACCGGTTTCTGCGCCGCGCCCTACCCAACCGAAGGACGGGTCTGGACCGGTAGAAGGTGGAAATGCCGTGGTCGCCGCGACCCCGGCCGCGGTGGACAAGACCGCAACGGCGAAACCCGTCGAACCGCCGAAGCCTCCTGTGGCGTCGACCGTGAAGCCAACTCCTTCACACACGCCGCCCGTCGCATCGGGACCGCCCCCGCCTCGGAACCAAGTGCCTCAGAATCCGGTGCCTCAGAATCCGGTGCCTCAGAACTGGGCCCCGCAGAACGACTGGGCCCCGCAGAACCACTGGGCTCCGCAGAATTTCGGTGGGCCGCAGAATCAGGCTGGGCAGCAGAACTATTGGGCTCCGCAGAATCAAGGCGGCCCGCATGGGCAGTTGGCGCCGGAGGGCCAATGGAATCCCCAGAATCAGTGGAACGCCCAGAATCAGTGGGGGCCTCAGCCCGGCCAATGGCCCCAGCCGCAGCATCAGACTCAGCCGCATCAGAATCTGCCGCATCCCAGTCAGCCCCAGCAGCTCAGGCAAGGCGCTGTGGACGCGTTGGTTGTCGCGCCGGGAGCGGTACCGGCCATTGACCCGAGTCGGTCGGGGGAGCAGCCGGTGTCGTCGCTCGATCTCGGCAGTTCGTTGCTCGTCCGATCAGGGAATGTGCCGCCGGTGGCAGGGTGGCGTCGGGCGCTGTATCTGATGTCGGGCGGTCGTGTGGATGTCGGTAACAGTGCCGCCCAGCAGCGCCGCCTGGTTTTGACCGCGCAGGTGGACCGTCCTCTCGTCGGGTGCCATCGCGTCGCAGTGCTGTCGCTGAAGGGGGGCGTCGGCAAGACCACGACGACGGCCACCCTCGGCTCGACGTTCGCCGAGATTCGAGGTGATCGGGTGATCGCGATCGATGCCAACCCCGATCGCGGAACGCTGGGGCAGAAGGTGCCGCCCGAGACGACTGCCACCGTTCGTAATTTGTTGCGCGACATAGAGTCTCTGGACCGCTACAGCGACGTCAGGGCCTACACGTCGCAGAACGCGCATCGACTGGAGGTGTTGGCATCCGATTCGGATCCGGCGGCGTCGGAGGCATTCAGCGGTGAGGATTACGATCGCGCGGTATCGCTGTTGGAGAAGTTCTACAGCATCGTCATCACGGACTGCGGCACCGGTCTGATGCACTCGGCCATGGAGAGCATTCTCGAGGGAGCCGACACGCTGGTGGTAGTCAGTTCGGGGTCGGTGGACGGCGTGCGGAGCGCGTCGGCAACCTTGGATTGGCTCGATGCGCACGGCTACCGCGAGCTGGTCGCCACGTCGGTTGCGGTGGTCAACGGGGTTCGGCCCCGGCCCGGAAAGGTCGACCTGGAGAAAGTTGTCGAGCACTTCGAGCAACGGTGCGCCCGTGTGCGGACGATCCCGTTCGACCCGCATCTCGAGGAGGGGGCGGAAATCGAACTCGATCGTCTTCGTGGGCGCACGCGAAAGGCACTGTTGGAAGTCGCGGCGGCGGTAGCGGCAGGATTCCCTGACGCACCCACCGCTCCCCACCGCAACTGAGAACTACCGGACCCTATTCGCTGGGTTCGGTGCCGGCCTCGGTCCCGTCTTTCCCTCCGCGGCGAGCTTCACGGTTGATTCGCCACAGAAAATCGGGATCGTCATCGGGTCCGACAGTGCGGGTAGGTGGAGCCTGCGT
Organism: Rhodococcus sp. SBT000017; assembly: GCF_003688915.1. Taxonomy (NCBI): domain Bacteria; kingdom Bacillati; phylum Actinomycetota; class Actinomycetes; order Mycobacteriales; family Nocardiaceae; genus Rhodococcus; species Rhodococcus sp. SBT000017. The sequence goes on along the minus strand of NZ_REFU01000002.1, from coordinate 733,860 downwards.
GCTGGGTCCGAATGCCTTCCAGAACAGCACGATGACTGCCACCAAGCCGATCAACGCCAATAGATAGATCACGACGCACCTCCTACTACGAGGGTAGCCGTGATGCAACCGCCTCCGCACCCGTCGAGCGACGAAGATTCCTGAGAATGTTCGATGAGTTCGTACGGGTCCGGATGCCGCGGATGGATTGCTCTCGGGGACTCGCGAATCAGCGGTGTGCGCCGGCTTCCGTCGTCAGAGAGGTCAGCAGTTGCATGACCTCGGTCTCGCGGAATCGACGGTGCCCGCCCGGAGTGCGGAGCGATCCGAGGCGGCCGGCGTGTGCCCAGCGTGTCACTGTCTTGGGGTCGACGTGAAAAAGCGCGGCTACCTGACCCGGTGTGAGAAGTGAGTCCTGAGCCTTGTGGAATGTGGGTGCGCTCATCTGTCGTGTCCTCCTACGATGCGGTTGGGCGCATATGCGTCGAACCGGAGATATCGGTCTACTGCGTTCGATCCCCATGGTTGCACTCGAACCCCTAGGTACTCGACTGATACAAGGTTGGTAAAGGGGAGGTAATGGACAAATCGGTCATGCTGGGGGTGGGTCGGAGTGCCCGCCGAGCCCGGTAGATTGGGACCCGTGAGCGACGCGACGAATGCAGAGAGCAACGATCCCACCAGCGAAAACGCCGCGCCAGGTAGGTCGGCGAAGAAGTCCCTCGCCGTCAACCTCGGTGTCTACACCTTCGCGCGACTGGCGCTCGTCGTCGTGATCGCGGCCGTCATCGTCGGCGTCGGTTTACTCTTCGGCGTCGAGGTCCCGGTACTCGTGGCCGCGATCTTCTCGGTGCTGATCTCGCTACCGCTATCGCTGCTCCTGTTCAAGAACATGCGCATTCGCGTCAACGAGTCCATCGCAGCTGTCGACGAGGACAGGCGCGCCGCGCGCGCGGACCTGCAGTCGAAGCTGCGCGGTGAAGACGGCAAGAAATGACCAGGTCGGTCGATCACTCGGGATCCCGGGCATGGGTCGACAATGCGGTCCGGTTGATCGAGGCCGATTCCCAGCGCAGCGCCGACACGCACCTGTTGCGATACCCCCTCCCCGCGGCCTGGGGAATCTCGCTCTACCTCAAAGACGAGTCGACGCACATCACCGGCAGCCTGAAGCATCGGCTGGCTCGGTCGCTCTTTCTGTACGCAATCTGCAACGGCTGGGTCACCGAACGCACCACGGTGATCGAGGCCTCGTCGGGCTCCACTGCCGTCAGTGAAGCGTATTTCGCCGGGTTGCTCGGATTGAAATTCGTCGCCGTGATGCCACGGAGCACCAGCCCGGCCAAGATTGCTCTCATCGAGTCCCACGGCGGGAGATGTCACTTCGTCGATCAACCCGGCGAGATGTACACCGAAGCGCATCGACTCGCGGCCGAGCCCGACAGCCACTACATGGACCAGTTCACCCACGCCGAACGAGCCACCGACTGGCGCGGAAACAACAACATCGCCGAGTCCATCTTCGATCAACTCCGCCTAGAGGAATGCCCCATTCCCGACTGGGTGGTCGTCGGTGCGGGGACTGGCGGCACCAGCGCCACCATCGGCCGGTACATCCGATATCGAAGGCATGCAACGCAATTGGCGGTAGTGGACCCCGAGAATTCGGCGTTCATCGGCGGTTACGAGTCCGGAGACGCGGGCTACGAGACAGGGCTGTCCTCCCGCATCGAGGGCATCGGCCGACCGCGCGTCGAACCCTCGTTCGTCGGCCAGGTGATCGATCGAATGATTGCAGTGCCCGACGCCGCCTCCGTGGCCGCCGCACGATTCACCTCGGACGCACTCGGCAAACGAGTGGGCGGATCGACGGGCACCAACATCTGGGGTGCCTTCGGATTGATCGCGGAAATGATCGCCGCAGGCCGCAGCGGGAGCGTAGTGACACTGCTGTGCGACGGCGGAGATCGGTATTCGCAGACCTATTTCGACGACGCCTGGGTTTCGAACCAGGGAATGGATCTCGATGAACCGACCGCAGTGCTCGAACAGTTCATTCGTACCGGAGTGCTCTGAGGCGACCTACTTGCCCACCGCCATCGATGCCGCTGCAGTTGCAGCGGACACCGCGCCGACCGCCGGCCAGGCGCCGATCTTCTTGGCCAGCGGGTGCGAGGCACCGAACGCGACGAGATAGGTCCCGAGCAAGGCACCGGCACGGACCGAGCCCGAGGATTTCTGCCAGCGGGTCGTGCATGCCACGCCGACGGCTGCGAGCACCGCTCCGCCGAGCTGACGATTGTGTGACTGCCGGGCAACGGCGAAGCCGCCGAGCAGACCGCCGGCAGCGAGCGCGGACGTGGCGAGCGAGCGGCGAGTGGCGGTGGTGGGCATGATCATCAGCCTAGCCGCGCCTGCACCCGCAGGCTCCTCGCCAGGTGGTCTCGTTGCTCGATCACCAAGCGCCGCAGGGCAGCCGGTGCCCACTCGTGCTCGGCGAGCCAGCTGTCCGCGGCCTCCGTCGACGACTGCTGCGGGAACAGGCGGACGACGATTCGCCTCGCGATCTCGATGCTGCGCGAGGTCCACAACGACGAGATGGCCTCGAAGTACCGGTCGTGATACTCCTGCGTCAGGTCCGATCGGTGCCCGGCCCCGAAGCCGGTGATGAAGGCGTCGAGAACATCGTTGGACGCATCGTCGCGCTCGGTGATGGCAGTCCACGCCTGCGCCTTGACCTCGGCATCGGGTATCGCCGTCGACGCCGCGGTGTGTGAGGTGCGTCCCGACGAGGTGTCGTCGGAGGCCAGCTCGGCGTCGAGCTCGGCCGAGGTCGCGTTCCCGGTTGCGGCCAGGGCCAGCCAGAACGACCAGCGCTGATCGGGATCGAGACGCAGTCCTGGCACCGTCGCCGCGCCGTCGAGAAGTGCGCGCAGGTCGGGCGCGCGGGAACCGTCGAGTTGGGCCGCGGCCGCAGTGGCTCGCGCCCACACCAACTGGCTATCGCTCCCCGGCTCGCTCGCATGCAGTTGTGTCCACGACGCCTCGAGCCACTGCCGGGTGGGTTCGCCTCGTCGGTCCTCCGGGAGGTAGTGCTCGAGGGCGTACGCCACGTTGGCCGTGACCGCCGACAGCAGGCCGATTTTGGGCTCGTTGGGCGCGAATTCGGTTGCGATGTCGATGTATTCGAGCGCGGTCATCTCGGCATCGCGGGTGGAGTTCCACAGCGCTGACCACACCAGGCCTCGGGCGAGGGGATCGACGATGCGATCGAGGTGGTGCCGCACGGTGGTAGTCGAGCGCTCGTCGAATCGGATCTTGGCATACGTCAGGTCGTCGTCGTTGAGCAGCACCAGTGCGGCATCGGGAAAGTCGACCGACGTTCGTGCATCGGTGATGTCGAGTTCTCGGCGGTGGGTTCTCGTCAGATTCCCCGCGTCGTCGAGATCGTAGAGCCCGACGGCAATCCGGTGAGGCCGCGGATCTGTCTGCTCGACGGTATCGCCGGTGTAGCTGAGCGTGGAGACGCCGGTGGTCTGCAGCCATGCTGCTGCCCAGGTGTCGAGGTCGCGTCCGCTCGCTGCGGACATCTCGCTCAGCAGATCCGTCAGTGTGGTGTTACCGAAAGCATGGGTGCGAAAGTAGTTGCGGGACGCGGCGAAGAAGGCATCTGCACCCACGAACGCCCCGAGTTGTTTGAGGACGCTCGCCCCCTTGGCGTAGGTGATGCCGTCGAAGTTGAGCTTCGCGGCCTCGAGGTCGGTGATGTCGGCGACGATCGGGTGAGTGGTCGGGAGCTGGTCCTGCAGGTATGCCCACGCTTTTCGTCGGTTGGCGAAGCTGACCCAGGCATCGGTGAATCGGGTCGCCTCGGCCGACGCGTACGCACCCATGAAGTCCGCGAAGGATTCCTTGAGCCACAGGTCGTCCCACCACTGCATCGTGACGAGGTCACCGAACCACATGTGCGCCATCTCGTGCAGAATCGTGTTTGCTCGGGCCTCGTACTGGGCTTCGGTTGCCGCAGAACGGAATACATACGATTCGGTGAACGTGACGAGGCCGGGATTCTCCATCGCGCCGAGGTTGTATTCGGGGACGAAGATCTGGTCGTACTTTCCGAACGGGTACGGGTAGTCGAACTTGTCGTGAAAGAAGTCCAGGCCCTGCTTCGTGATGTCGAAGATGTCCTCGGCGTCGAAGTATTCGGCGAGCGACGCCCGGCAATACGCGCCGAGGGGGACGGTGAGTTCGCCTCTTGTCCAGGACGATTGGACGCGGTGATACGGACCGGCCGCAACCGCGGTGATGTAGGTCGATATCGGCAGGGTGGGAGCGAAGGTGGTGACAGTGTCGGCACTGACTCCCTCACGGTTCGACAGCACGGTCCACGTCGGTGGAGCCGTGACCGTCAGAGTGAAGGGCGCTTTGAGGTCCGGTTGCTCGAAGTTCGCGAACACCCGGCGTGCATCGGCAGGTTCGTACTGCGTGTAGAGATAGACGTTGTCGTCGACAGGATCGACGAACCGATGCAGTCCTTCACCCGACCGGCTGTACCGTCCGCGCGCGCGAATCCGGACGATGTTGTGCTCGGCGAGCCCCACCATTTGAATCCGTGAGCCGTCGTAATCGACCGCCGCGTCGATGCCGTTGACAGTGACCTCGTCGACCGAGGCACCGATGAAATCGACCCATGTCGCCGCTGTGGTCGCGTCGAATTCGATGGTCGTCACTGTCTCGAAGGTGTCGAGGTCTGCGTCCTCTGCGCGCAGAAGATCCAGGTGAACGCGATAGTTCACCCCGCCGATGTGGCGCGATCGCCTGCGAGTTTCGGTCCGGGTCAGATTCGCGGTGCTCACCGAACCAACCCTAGGCGATCGAATCTTCACAGGGTCGGCGCAGTGAAGTAGTGGTGTCCGAGTGGGTCGACGATGTGCAGCACCCCTTCCGGTAGTAGTTCCGTGTGCCAGAGTTTGCGCGTTTTCAGGTTGTGGTGGAGTCGACAGCGCGGGCCGATGTTCGTCGGGATCGTCCACCCCCCTCGCTCCGGATTCTGCCGATCGAACTCGACGACGTGGTCGAGGTCGCACCGGTCCGAAGGCACGTCGCATCCAGGATGCAGGCAGTACGGATGGTCGGCGCGAACTCGCGCCGCGAGTGCCCTGCTCGGCTTGTAGGACAGTGCCCCCGGTGGCGGAACCGTCATGCCTCCGTGACCGTCGGGGTACAACGCGTGCACGCCGAGGGGATTGCTCTCGACGACGGCCCGCCAACGCTCGATCAGCGTCCCTCCTCCTGGTCGCGATCGCTGTGCCTTGTCGGGTGGTGCTGTGTCCCCGGGTGGCGCTGTGGCCGGTGGCGGTTGCCTGATCGGCCGCACCGGCCCCTGTGGCGCGGATTCCGAACTCGCAGTGGATGTCTCGTCGGATCCGGCTGTGTCGCTGGTCGAAGCGTCGGTCGCGCCAGCTGGCTGCGGCTCGTCGGCCTCGGGAATCGCGACGTCACCGCGGGAGGTCAGGCACGATGCGCACTGGCACATAAGTGCCTCGCCACGCATCAACGCATTGTGTGCTTCGCCTCGTCGTTGATCGGGGGATCGAGGATCCTCCGGGTGCAGGCGCGCGATCTCGCCGTCGATCCGTGAAATCTGTTCGTCGGCTTCGCCATCGGTCATCACCGTGGTGAGGCTGGACATTCCTCGTGCTCGTCTCCGCAACCGGATTCGCTTCTCCGTGCGCGCAGCACGCTTGCGCACTTCGCGGTCCCAATCCGGATCGGCTTCGGTGAGCAGTCGATCGATCTCGCGCCCCAGAGCGCCCGGTGCCATCTCTCTGGCGGCCTTGAGGACCTCGGCTTCGATGTCGACCACCGTGTTCGGTCGAGCGTGGAGCAAGTGATCGTGAATCGTCCTGACCCGCTCCATGTCGAGTGAACCGTCGACGAATCGACGTTTCACCGATGGCTGCAATCGGCGCCACATCTGCACCTTGTTGTTGACCGACGCGAAGGTGGACGACAGTGCCGCCGCCAGCTCGCAGATCGCCGAGCTGTAGAGATCCTTTTCGGTCACTCCTGTGTCCCACGGCGAGGCGAATGCGGTTCGGCCGCGAACGTAGTCGTCCATGAGCGCCAGTTCCGATGCGGCAGCAGCGTTGATCGTTCTGCGCGCACCGAGAACGTCGGCGAGTGCAGAGTGATCGTCAGCCATCCATGTCGACTCGCGTAGCCCCATGTCACCCCCCAGCGACGAAGGGCCGAACACGTATTCGACCCGTTGCCGAGAAGTGTAGAACCGACCACCGACAAGTTCTGCCGCCCTGGTCGAGGCGCTCAGCGCGAGCGAACGGCCAAGGCGACATCGAGAGCCAGCAGGTAGTGATTGATGTCGATCGCTGCCCGAGAGCCTGCTGCCGCCGAATTGATCAATTGTGCAGGCGAATCCGAGACGTTGCCCGCGGCCCACAGTCCGTCCACGCTGGTGCGGCCGGTCGGGTCGGTTGCTACCCACCCGTTCTCCAGTCGCGCGCAACCGATCCGGGTCAGCAGACCGTCGTTGGGGACGAATGTCGGGCCGACGAAGACGACCGCTCTGGGAACGACGCTGCCGTCGGTGAGTTCGACGCCGGCGACGATGCCGTCTTCCGTGACGAGCCGAGAGACGGGGACGTCCACGATTCCGACCGATCGGGCGTCGAGTCCGATCCGTTCGTCTTCGGTCAGCTCGATCCCGTTGGTGAAGAAGATGACGTCCGAGGACCATTGGCGAATCAGCGAGGCCTGATGGACGGTGAACGGTCGATTCGATCCGCCGATCACGGCAATGGGTTGATCTCGCACCTCGTAGCCGTGGCAGTACGGACAATGCAAGACCCCTGAGCCCCAATGCTCCCGTACGCCCGGAATGTCGGGCAGCTCGTCGCGGAGACCGGTGGCCACCAGTATCGATCGAGAATCCAGAACCGAGCCACTCTCGAGGTGAACCGTGAATCCGTCGTCGATGCGAGTGACATTGTCCTGCACTAGCTCCCCGCCGTAGCGGAGCACTTCCCGGATTCCCTCCTGGCGTAGCTCGTGCGGCGATGCGCCATCACGCGACAGGAAACCGTGAACATGATCGGCAGGCGCATTGCGTGGATGCCCGGCGTCGACCAGGACCACTCGCCGGCGAGCGCGGGCCAACAGTGTTGAGGCACTGAGCCCGGCGGGTCCGCCGCCGACCACCACGGTGTCGTACGTCAAGAGGGCTCCTCGAAGTCGATGGGCTAGAGTCTGAACGTAGCAGGACTGTCAACTGGTTAACAACATTGGTGGTGACGATGACCGACGCATCGCTTCGTGAACTGACCTGCACACGGTGGGCCGAATCCAACCCCGGCCTCGACGCCTCGCCGATGCGGGTGGTTGCCCAGATCAAGCGCATCGTCGCGCTCCTCGAGTTGGCCGTCGAACCAATCTATGCCGAGGCAGGCGTCACGGTCGCCGAGGTCGAACTGATGGTGCCGCTGCGCTACGGCACGGAACCCGTGACGGCGGTGCGGCTGGCGGAGCTACTCGGTATGACTCGCGCCGGAGTCAGCAAGGCGTTGGGGAAGCTCGAGCGCCGCGGATTCCTCGAACGCGTGCAGAACGCCGAGGATCGGAGGTCCGCGTCGATCACGTTGACCGACGCGGGCAAAGATGTTGTGGACGAGTTCTTTCCGCGCGAGCTTGCGGCTCACGGCCGATTGTTCGACACATTGGGTGCGCGACGGGAGCGAGTCCTCGAAGCCCTGAACATATTGGCCGAGTCGATGGAAGACAGTGTGTCCTCGCAGTGACGACTCCGTCGAGCGGCAACGCCGCTACGCTCGGCATCACGTGCAGGGCAACCCCGGAGGCGGCACAGTGAACACCTTCCAGAAATCGGCAGCAGCGTTCAACAAGGTTTTCGTGGTCGTCATGAAGGAGCCGGTGCTCGACAGAGTGCTCGGACGGTCGATGGGGATCCTGACCTATACCGGCCGGAAATCCGGCAAGGAGTTCTCACTGCCAGTGGCCTACAAGCGAACGGGCAATCACGTGAAAGTTGCGGTGGCCGTGCCGGACAAGAAGAGCTGGTGGCGAAACTTCGAGAGCGACGGCGGTCGGGTCGATGTCGACCTCGCCGGCGTCCATCACTCCGGCCTTGCCGTGGCGACTCGTGACGACCGTGGGCGGGTGACTGTCGACATCGACCTGGATCGCTGAATGCGCCGTAGGTCATTGCGTCAACCGAAGTTGACAGCTACCTCTTGTCAACTTATATTGACATCATGACCGAAGCCACTGCACTTGCTGCCGCAGCCGCCAGCTCCGATCCGGGGGAGGGGCTGCGTGCGGTAGCCGCTCTTCGGCGGTTGCTCGAGCGCCTGGAGGCCGTTCAGGTCGCCAATGCACGACGCAACGGCTGGGCCTGGCAGGCGATTGCCGACTCGCTGGGAGTCAGCAGGCAGGCCGTCCACAAGAAGCACGGCGGAAAGGGAAGGTAGACAATCATGTTCGAGCAATTCACCAAGTCGGCCAGAGCTGTCGTCGTCGGCGCGCAGGGCCACGCGCGGGCGTTGCATTCGCACCGGATCGAGCCCGTACACCTGTTTCTCGGTGCCCTCGATCATGCCGACGAACCTCTGAAGAAGGCACTGGGGGCAGCCGGATTCACAGTCGACGGAGTTCTCGCGGACGCGCAGTCTCAGGATGCGCGTGCGCTGAAGTCTCTCGGAATCGATCTGGACGCCATCGTCTCGACGATCGACTCCACTCTCGGCCCGCGCGCACTGGAGGGCGCGCAGACCTCAGTACCGCATTACCTCCCGTTCGCCGCATCGGCCAAGGAAGTGCTGAAGCTGTCGCTGAAGGAAGCCGTCGAACGACGGGACCGCGAGATCGGCGTCGAACATATTCTTCTCGGTTTGGTTCGTGGTGCCGATCCGTCGTTCACCGAACTGGTGCAGCAGCAATGCTCACTCGAGCTGTTGCGATCGGTTGTCTCGCTCGTGCGGACGCCATAGCTCTCGGCCGTTTGCGACTCTACGATGGCGCCATGAACTTCTTGATTCGGCTCGTGATCAACGCCGTTGCCATTTGGGTTGCCAAAGAATTCGTGGACGGCATCACTGTCACCAGCTCGGGGCGCGGCGACGGGTGGGACATCGTGGTGCTGCTGGGTATCGCGGCCGTGTTGACGATCGTCAATGCGTTCATCAAGCCGCTGGTGCAGCTCATGTCGCTGCCGTTGCTGATTCTGACTCTCGGGCTGTTCACTCTCGTGATCAACGCGTTGATGCTGTTGTTGACGGGCTGGCTGTCGTCGCAGACCGGCTACGGTCTCGAGATCGTCGGTTTCGCCGCCGCGTTCTGGGGCGCGATCATCATCTCGATCGTGAACTTCCTGTTGGGCGCATTCGTGCCCGACAAGCGTTAGGCGAAGGCCAACGCAACGCCGGTGCTCGCGCCCCAGACGAGCATCGCCAGGCCCGAATCGCGCAGCGCCGGAATCAGCTCGAATCCATGAGCTCCCTTGCGTACCGGGGAATTCGCGCGAGCGGCGAAGGGAAGCGCGAGCAGGCCGACCAACGCCCATGGGGTGCGAGCGATCAGAACGACGGTCATCGCGAACGGCACCACCAGCAACGCGAGATGCAGGTAGCGAGTGCGGGTGTCGCCCAATCGCACTGCGAGAGTGAGTTTCCCGGATTCGGTGTCGGTGGGGATGTCGCGCAAGTTGTTGGCGACCAGGACTGCACTCGAGAACGATCCGACAGCCACCGCTGCCAACACTCCCGCCCAGTCGATCTGCTCGGCTTGCACGAACTGGGTGCCGAGAACCGCAACGAGACCGAAGAACACGAACACGGCGATCTCGCCGAAACCGCTGTAGCCGTACGGCTTCGAGCCGCCGGTGTAGTACCAGGCACCGGCGATGCAGACGAGCCCGACGATGACCAGCCACCACGCGCTGGTCGCAGCCAGGACCAGTCCGGCCACTGCGCCGACTGCGAAGCAACCGATGGCGGCCTTCTTGACTGCCCCGGCGGACGCGGCCTTCGAGCCGACCAGTCTCAGGGGCCCGACTCGATCGTCGTCGGTGCCACGGATTCCGTCGGAGTAATCGTTGGCGAAGTTGACGCCGACTATCAGAGCCAGCGAGACGACCAACGCCAGCAGCGCCTTCCACCACACTCCTCCGTCCAGCGATACGGCCGCACCGGTGCCGACGAGGACGGGGGCGATCGCATTCGGGAGTGTGCGCGGTCGCGCACCTTCGATCCATTGCGCAGTGGTGGCCATGAGCGACGATCTTTCCGTATCTGTCCGACGGGTGAGAACGCGGCCGGTCAGAACGGCAGGCGCGGCAATACCGGCAGCGGGATGACGGGCATCTGGACACCGGGAATCTGTGGGAGGGGCACCGTGGGGGGAGGCGGAGGTGGCGGCGGGTAGTAGTGCGGCTGCTGGTACTGCACGTAGGGCGCTGCATCGGCGGCAGCAGGTGCAGGTGCGGTGGTGGTCGGTGGGGGAGGTGGGATGTCGGGGGGCGGCGACGATGTGGCCGTCGTGGTGCTGGTGGCGGCAGGCGTCGTGGTTTGCGGAACCGACTCACCGACGCTGGCGGGCGTGCTCAGCGGTTGACTCTCGTCGCTGGATCCGAGTGCGGTGAACAGTCCGATCGCGGCGATGACGCCTGCGATCGGTAGCGCGATCATGCCCAGCCGTGCCAACGCGGGGCGGTGCGAGACCAGCGGCGGCACGTGGGTCGCGTCGACGTGGGTGGCGTGTACCGCGGCACCGCCGGCGACGACCAGCTCTGGCCTGTCCGGGACGACGACCGGCAGTTGCAGGAAGCGTTCGAGGGTGGCACGGACCAACGGAACGTTGGACGTGCCACCGATGGCGATGACGGCGTCGGGATAGAACTCGGCCTCGAGACCGAGTTGACGCACCGTTTCGGCGGCCTGTTCGGTGGAGCGTGCAATGGACAGCTCGAAGATGTGCCGCTCGAGGAGGATGTGCTCGCCGTCGGGAGTGCTGGTGGTCAGGTGCGAGGACAGCGCCTCTTTGATCCCGCGGCAGAACGCCGTGAGCGCACTGTCTTCGTCCGGAGATTGGGGTGGACGCACTATGCCGAGTCCGAGTATGTGTTCACGGACCACAGCGTCGAAGGAGGCACCGCTCATGGCGGTGGTCCGCGCCGAACCGTAGGAGCGGCCGGATTCGACGTCCACGATGTCGACGTCGACTCCGGTCTCGCCCGCGTCGAACAGCGCGATCGTTCGGTGGTGGGAGGGAAGCCCTGGGCGCAGGTATTCCATTGCCGCGCCGGTCCTGTCGATGAGGTGGACGTCGGAGACGTACTCCTCGGCCAGCGCGTCGGCGATCCCGGTGCGTTCCTCGGGGGTGCGATAGGCGACGCCGAGCGACTGGGGCGCGTCGGGACTGTCGACGATGCCGCGGACGACGCGCGCGACGTCGGACGCCGTGGGGGAGAGCTGCCAATCGTCGAACTGGGTGCCGTCGGTCCACGCGCCGTCTTCGGTGGTCCGTGCCGTGCGAATGCCGCACGTGCCCAGGGACACACCCACTGACGAACGCATCGCTTCTCCGGCCTCTCCATTTCGGTGACGGTGTTCAGGTCTGAAGAACTCGCCCTCATGACAGGCGACGTGAACACTGTACCGTCTCGCGGTTTGGTTAGAGGCTCGAAACAATCCGAAGGTCAGGTCGATGGGGTCACATCATCGGCCTACGATCTGGTGGCAGTGCCCATCGATATCGCGCATCCTCGGACGAATCACCTCACGACCGACCTCCCGGTGGTGAGGATCCTCGGCGTGGTCGCGACCCGAATCGGCAACGATTTCGTTCCGGTGCCGGGTGCGCGGGCGCAGGCCCTGCTGGTGGCCTTGGCGCTGGAACCGGGGCGGATGCGGTCGGCGCACGCGCTCATCGACGAGGTGTGGCCCGACGAGCCTCCCCGTTCGCCGAAGAACGCTCTGCAGACGCAGATCTCTCGGCTGCGGTCGGTGTTGCCCGCAGGCGTTCTCGAGAGCGACCGCGGTGGCTATCGGTTGGCTCTCGACTCTGACGACACCGACCTCGGCCGCGCGCGTGTCCTCACTCGCGCTGCGGAGGGTCGGCTCGCTTCTTCGCAGTGGCAGGACGCTCTCGACGGTGTGCTCGACGCCCTGAGGCTGTGGCGAGGGGAGCCTGCGGAATCGGTCCGAGTGCAGGCCGAACTGCTCGAGGTCGCGCTGAGGTCCGTACAGATCTCGGCGTTGCTCGGGTTGCGCCGTTTCGACGACGCCATCCCGCTTGCTCGGGCGAGAGTCGCCGCAGATCCAACCGACGAACTTGCTACCGCCGACCTCATGCGTGCATTGCACGGCGCAGGCAGATCCAACGATGCCCTCACGCTGTTCGCGGCGTTGCGAACCGAACTCGCCGAACGTCTGGGAACGGACCCCTCGCCGGCCGTGACCGCGTTGAACACCGAGATTCTGGGACACACCGCACCGAAGATGCTGCAGGCCATCGGTCTGCGCGCCGCACCGAACGCACTCATCGGACGAGGCGACGACGTCGACGCGATCGAGGTACTGCTCGGCAGTTCTCGTGTGACCACGGTCCTCGGTCCCGGCGGCGCGGGTAAGACGCGGATCGCACACGAACTCGGACGCCGCGCCGGTGCCCACATGTCGGTAGCTTTCGTCGAACTGGCATCGCTGCGCAGCGAGGAGGACGTCGCCTCGGCGATCGGAGCGACCCTGGGCCTCACCGAGGCCGACGTCAAGGTCGGTGGGCTTCCGGTCGCCCGGGTCCATTCGATTCGGGAACGACTGGTCGACGTCTTCTCGACGCGGCGGGGCTTGCTGATTCTCGACAATTGCGAGCACGTGATCGACGAGGTCGCGGTGGTGGTCGACGCCCTGGTTGCGTCGACCGACGCGGTGACGGTGCTGGCGACGTCGCGTTCCCCGATGGGGATCACGGCCGAGTCGGTCTTTCCGCTGCCGTCACTGGGCCTCATCGGCTCGAATTCGCCTGCGACGGAACTGTTCTGCATCAGGGCGCGGGCAGTCCGGCCGTCGGCGCACCTCGAACCCGACGCGGTGGCCCGCCTGTGCCGTACGTTGGACGGATTGCCGTTGGCGATCGAACTGGCTGCGGCACGGGTCAAGTCGATGAGCGTCGAGGAGATCGAAGCGAGGCTCGACCGTCGCTTCACGCTACTGAAATCGGCGGATCGAACCAGGCCCGAACGGCATCGGACGTTGCACGCCGTCATCGACTGGAGTTGGAATCTGCTCGACGCCTCCGAGCAGGCGGCGCTGCGTCGACTGTGCCGGTTCCCTGCGGGATTCGATCTCGACGCAGCGAGGCAGGTGGCGCAATGGGCTGCAGTGGAGGATGTTTCGGCTGCGCTCGACGGTCTGGTGAATCAGTCCATGCTCAGCGTGGTCGAGACGACGACCGGAATTCGGTACCACATGCTCGAGACGGTGCGCGAGTACGGCGAGGAGCAGCTCGACGCCAGCGGCGAGGTCCAAGAAGTCGCAGCACGACTGCGTGAGTGGTCCACGTCCGTCGCGGTTCGGGTGTCCGCCGGCTATTCCGGTGGGCGTCCGGCCGAGATGGTCGCGCTCATGGAGGCCGAACACGACAACCTGCTGTCGGTGATGAGACATTCTCATGCGCAACAGTTTTCGGACCACGTGTGCACGTTGTTCTCGGTACTGGGCTACTTCTGGGCCATGCGCGGGGCGCATTCGGAGGTGCTCAACTGGGCAGACCGGGTGTCGAGAAGCATGCGTGGCGGGATGGTCGGCACGCCCGACGACAATGCCGCGATGGCCCTGCTGGTGCTGGCAGCCCACTTCGCCTACGGCGGGGATCTTCGTCGGGTAGCTCGCATTCGCATGGATCTCCGGCACCTGCTGAACAGTCGAGCCGGGATGTCGCCGGGGTTGCGCTTCAACTCGGAAGTTGTGGTCCACCACGCCGGGGGTCGAGGATTGGCCCGAAAACTCGCCCTGGCCATTCGATCCGAGCACGACGACGTTCGCTGCAACGCGTACGTCGTTCGCTCGATGCTGGCTCAGAACTCGGGCCGCCTGTTCGAGTCGATCCGAGACGGCGAGCAGGCGCTCGTCATCGCACGGCGTCGGGGCGACCTGTGGGCCGTTGGCTCGACGTCGCAGACGCTGGCCAGCTCGTACGGCCTGTCGGGTGACTACGCGCGGGCCGTGGAGTACTACCGAACCTCGGCCGACGTCATGTGGGAGATGCATGCGTTCGAGGAGAGCATGCAGACGCGCACTTTTCTGGCGATGGCGTTGATCGGAGCTGGTCGCGTGGACGAGGGACGGGGACTGATCGATGAGCTGGAAGCCGCGGCGCAGGGGCAGGAGATCGCCCTCGATCCACCCTCGGACACTGACGTCGGTGCCCGCTGGGATCGCGCTCAGCAGCGGTCGAATTCCGCGTCGTTGACGGCGGCGCGGGCTGCTGCGGATCTCGAGGACGGTCCCGTCGAGCAGGGTCTCGAGGGTTTTCGTGCCGCGTTGGCGTTGGGTGGGTGGCCGTCGGAGGATCCAAGTGATCCGTTCATGACCATTCTGGTGTGTGCGGCCGTGGGTGCGCACGTTCTGCACGGTTGCGGCGAGGATATGGCCGATGCGGTGGCGGCGCTGACGCGCAAGCCGTGGAATATGTTGGTGCCGGGCGGTTTCTACGACATTCCGATGTTCGGCGCAGTTGCGTGTGCGGTGGGTTCGTTCGAGATTCACCGCGGAGACCGGGCGTTGGGGATGCAGTTGCTGGCGGTGTCGAGCAGGGCGGTGGGTCGGCAGGACTTTCCGTCGATGCGGATCGATCGACATGTCACTGCGGCCCGAGCGATTGCCGGTGACCGTGAGGTCGACGCCGGGCTCGCTCGGGCCGCAGTATTCACCAGAAGTATTGCGCTGCAGGAGATTCTGCGGTTGCTTCCGCTTGTCTAGGCCTTGCGCATGTACATTCGGACGGTCAGTGGGGCGAAGATCGCAACGATGACGGCGCCGCCGACGAGTGAGTACACGACGTGAATTCCGAAGTGTCCGTTGTTCGCCAGTTCACGAACGGCCGTCACCAGGTGGGATACGGGGTTGACATCGGCGAATGTGCCTAGCCAGCTCGGCATCGTGCTGGTGTCGACGAAGGCATTGGACAGGAAGGTAAGCGGGAACAACACCAGCATCGAGATGCCCTGAACCGACGAGGCTTTGCTCATCAGGGTGCCCAGCAGTGCGAAGATCCAGCTGATCGCCCAAGCACAGAACATCACCAGTAGTACCGCTCCAGCGAGACCGAGCGCACCGCCGGCCGGGTGGTAGCCCATCGCGAGTCCGGTGAGGAAGCAGACGACCGCGGCGATCAGGTAGCGGATGACGTCGGCCATCAATGCGCCTGCGAGCGGCGAGATTCGGGCGATAGGGAGCGATCGGAATCGGTCGAAGACGCCCTTGTCCATGTCCTCGCGTAGCTGGGTACCGGTGACGACGGAACCGGTGATGACCGTTTGCACCAGGATTCCCGGCACGATCAACGGCAGGTACGAGGTGACGTCGCCTGCAACCGCGCCGCCGAAGATGTAGCTGAACATCAGCGTGAAGATGATCGGTACGAAGACCACATCGGCGAGCTGTTCCGGGTTGTGCCGGAGCTTGAGCAGACCCCGATATCCCATGGTGACGGACTGCGCGGCGGTGCGGGTCAGGCCGATGTGGCGCACGACAGGTCGGTCGGCGGGGTCGATGTGTGTCGAAGACTGCGGGGTGAGTGTGGTGGTCATGCTGCGTCCTCGTCTGCGCTCTTGCCGGTGAGGGTCAGGAAGACCTCGTCCAGGCTGGGTTTGGTGACGGTGATTTCGTTGACGTCGATTCCGAAATCGCGCAAGCGAATCAAGATGTCGGGGGTGATCGACGTGTCGGCCATCGGTGCGGTGAGGCGAGCCGACTCGGGGCTGACGGCCACCTCGACGCCCAGCTGCTCGGCAACCAACGCTCGTGCGTCGTCGATCTGGTGTCGGTCGGTCAGAGTCAGTGCGAGAGCGGATGTACCCACCGAGGACTTGAGCCCGTCGGCGGTGTCGTCGGCGATGACGCGGCCGTGGTCGATGACGGCGATTCGATCGCACAGCTGGTCGGCCTCGTCGAGGTACTGGGTGGTGAGAAGGACGGTCGAGCCCTCGGCGACGAGGCGTCGGATGGTGTCCCACATCTGCGCTCGGGTGCGGGGATCGAGGCCGGTGGTCGGCTCGTCGAGGAACAGCAGCGGTGGTGCCGAGATCAGGCTCGCTGCCAGATCGAGGCGTCGACGCATGCCGCCGGAGAACTTCTTCAACGGTCTCGACGCCGCCTCGGTCAGCCCGAATTCCTCCAGGAGGTCGACGGCTTTGGCCTTGCTCTCGCGGCGACCGAGCCCGAGTAGGCGGGAGAAGACGACGAGATTCTCGGTTGCGGTGAGGTCCTCGTCGACCGACGCGTACTGGCCGGTGACGCCGACGAGTGACCGGACGGCGGTGGCGTCGGCGACGACATCGTGGCCGAAGACCCGAGCCGAGCCGCCGTCGGGCCGCAGCAGGGTGGCGAGCATGCGGACCGTCGTGGTCTTGCCCGCGCCGTTGGGACCGAGGACGCCGTAGACCGCCCCGATGGGAACGGTCAGGCTCACGCCGTCGACGGCACGTTGCTTACCGAATGTCTTGACGAGGTTCTGGGCCTCGATTGCTGGTGTGGTCATGGGGCCAACGATGACCCCGGGCGCTTGCACGACGCGTACGTCGCGCTTGCGTCCGCTGTCCGGCCAGGTCAGAGCGGGAGCGAGGTCTCCGTGAGGCCGACGCCCCCGGTGCCGCGTAGCTTTCTGAACCATTCGGTGCCGAACGTGGTGGCGAGGTCCTCCAGAGACATCTGCAGAAACGGTCCGAAGTCGCCGACCTGTGTTTCGTGGGCTTCCATTGCGGCCCGTTTGGCGGCCATCACGCTGGACACGTCGACCACCGTCGTGATCTCGGTTTCCGGCAGGCCGAAGGTCTCGATGTCCGGCGGTGACGCTTCTTCGCCCCAGTGCGGATTGGCTTCCATCAGCTTGCGCATGTGATCGCGGTTGGTGGTGGTCTCGTACACGAAACGAGTCCCGGCGATCTCGGTGGCGCGCTTGCCGACGACGTGAACCTGGATGTGGTCCGGATGACCGTAGCCACCGTTAGGGTCGTAGATGGTGACGACGTCGGCCTGCTCCTCGAGCAGTACGTCGGCCAATCGCTGTGCCGCAGTGTCGACGTCGACGTTGCAGAACGCGTCCGGGTTCGCGTTCTCTGCAGTACCGGCCATTCCGGAATCGGCATAGTGCAGCCGCACGATGCGGGCGACTCCGAGAGCGGCGGCCGAACGATCCAGCTCGATGCGCCTGCGCTCGGCCAACGTCTCGCCCTCGGCGAGGATGCCGTCGGGGTACTCGCCGAGGGCACCGTCGGTCGCGGTGACCAGGACGACGCGGTGGCCGGCATCGGCGGCGAGGCGCATCACGCCACCGGTACCGAACACCTCGTCGTCGGGATGTGCGTGAAAGCAAACCAGGACACTCATGTACTGAATGCTTGCACGTCGAAGCGGGTGCAGCCCAGTCGGCGGAGAAATACGATCTGGTAGTGACTACACGGCAGTCGGCCCGGATCGGTTCGTGGTGGCGGGGCTCGCGAGGGGATCGGTACTGCCGCGCGCTGCATCCCGTGGGCCTGCTGTTCGCCGTGGTGTTCTTCGCGCTGTCGATGACTCCGTCGCTGTTGCCCCGCGTCTGGTATCTACAGGCTGTTGCCACCGGTATCAGCGTCGCGATCGGATACGGCGTCGGATGCCTCATCGCGTGGGTGGTGCGACGATGTGGGGTGTCACCGGACTGGTCCGAGCAGTGGCGTCGACGCGGGTGGTGGGCGTTGGCCGTTGTTGCGGCGGTGGTGATTCCCCTGTTCCTGATCCTGGGATCGTGGTGGCAGCAGATCGTCCGCAAGCTCGTCGGTGTGGAGGATCCCGGCAGGCCGTTGTACATCGCGGTGCTGGTGGTCTCTCTGGTGGTGGCCGTGGCTGTGCTGGCGTTGGGTCGTCTGCTGCGGCGGGCATCTCAGGCGTTGACGCGGTGGGGTAAGCAGTACGTGCCGAAGCCGGTCGCAAGGATCGCCAGCGTGATCGTCGTGGCCCTGTTGGTGGTGTTCGCCGTCAACGGCGCGCTCATTCGCGGCATTGTGGCGGTCGCCGAACGGTCGGCTTCGACGGCCGATCGTGGTACCGACGAGGGCGTGGAACAGCCGAGCGCTGTGGAGCTTTCCGGTTCGGACGCGTCGAATGAGCCGTGGGATTCGCTCGGCCAACAGGGGCGACGGTTCGTCGCGTCCGGTGCCACCGTGGACGAGATCAGCACATTCACCGGTAGGCCCGCGGTGCAACCGATTCGCGTGTACGCAGGTGTCGAGTCGGCAGAGACCATCGAGGGTGTCGCCGACCGAGTGGTCGCCGAGCTCGAACGCACCGACGCGTTCTCGCGCCCGGTACTCGCCGTTGCCACTACCACTGGAACGGGCTGGGTCAACGAATCCGTCGCTCGCCCTCTGGAATACCTGTACGACGGCAATTCTGCGATCGCGTCGATGCAGTACTCGTTTCTGCCGAGCCCGATGGCATTTCTGGCCGACCGGCAGACTCCGCAGGATGCCGGACGAGCCCTCTTCGAGGCGGTGTACGAAGTGTGGAGCGAACTGCCCGAGGACTCGCGACCGAAGCTGGTGTTGTTCGGCGAGAGTCTCGGTGCCTACGGCGGCCAGGATGCGTTCAGCGGCGCGCAGGACATGATCGCGCGCATCGACGGTGCCCTGTGGGTCGGCAACCCGAACTTCACGCCGCAGTGGGCCCGTATCACCGGTGGACGCGACGCCGGCTCCCGAGAGATCCTGCCCGTCGTCGACGGCGCAGAGCACGTTCGCTTCGCGAGTTCGTCCGGGGATCTCGACATCGGTGGTCAGTGGGAAGAGCCCCGAATTGTGTACTGGCAGCACGCATCCGATCCCATCGTGTGGTGGTCGCCGGATCTGATCCTGAACCGGCCCGACTGGCTACGTGAACCCCGCGGTGCCGACGTCGACCCCGGAGTGCAGTGGTTCCCGTTCGTGACCTTCTGGCAGTTGACGTTCGATCAGGTCTTCTCCACGAACGTCGACGACGGACACGGCCACAGCTACGGAGCCGACGCGGTGAACATGTGGGCCGAGATCCTCGAGCCGCCCGGTTGGACGGACACGGACGTGGAGCGGTTGTACGAGAAGATGGCGGGCTGAGGCGTCTGTTGCCCGCCGGCCCGCCCGCTCTCCCACCCACCTCCGCCGCAAACGCGCGCGCCTTTGCTGGACGCGCGCAAATTCGCTACCTGTTCGTCGACCAATCCGCGCGCACCTGACAAACGCGCGCGCATTCGTGCGTGAGACAGTGCACCCCATGCCGCTTACCTGTGCCGGTCGACCCAATGCTGACAACGACCTGTCGCTGGTTCTCGAGCTCGAACGAGAGCTGCAGACGACGAAATGTCGACGCGATCGCGAACGGCTGACCCGTCTGCTCGCCGACGATTTCACCGAGGTCGGAGCCTCGGGCACGATGTGGGACAAGTCGTCGATACTCGACATGCTCGGCACCGAGATCCCCGTGGAAATCGAGGTGATCGAACCGACCGGACGAGTGATCGGTCCAGATTATGTTCTGCTGCAGTGGGTTTCGCAGACGCCGGAGATGCGCGCTCGTAGAACCTCGCTGTGGCGGCGCTCGGACACCGGATGGGAACTGGTGCACCATCAAGGCACGCCGCTCTAATGACCGTTCCGGCGCACACGCGCGCGCCTTTGCTGAACGCGCGCAGTTTCGCCACCGGTTCGCTGACGATTCCGCGCGCACCTGACGAACGCGCGCGCGTTTGCGGTCAACTGAAGGCCGCGGCGGTCAACCGAAGGCCGCAGCGGTCAACGGGAGTCCGCAGTCACTCAGCGCTTCTCCAGCACAGTTTGCAGTTCCGCCCGATTCAGTTTTCCCGGACCTCGTGTGGGTAGGGAGTCGAGCAGAAACAATTCTCGTGGCGCGGCGGTGATGTCCAGCGAGGCGGCAACGTGGGAGCGCAGGTCCGCCAATGTCACCGGAGCAGAGGCGACGACTGCGACCACGATTTTCTGGCCCAGTCGCTCGTCGGGCAATCCCACGACTGCACATTCGAGTACCGCGGGATGCGTGATCAGTGCGGCTTCGACCACCTGCGGCACGACGGTCAGTCCACCGGTAGAGATTGCCTCGTCGAGTCGCCCGGAGATGCTGAGAACCCCGTCGACGATGGTTCCGGCGTCGTCGGTGCGGAACCATCCCGGTTCGGCGAAGGCCGGATGGTCGGGTAGTCCGCGATAGCCCGAGGCCACGGTTTTGCCGCCCAACACGACCCGGCCGTCGTGGATTCGAACCAGTGTGTCGCGTAAAGGAACTCCGTCGTACACGCAGCCGCCGGCGGTTTCGCTCATTCCGTAGGTTCGCACCAACCGGATTCCTGCGTCGTGTGCCTTCTCTCGCAGTGGTACCGGCGTCGCGGCCCCGCCGAGCAGCACTGCGTCCAGTGAGGCGAGTGCCGCGACCGCCTCGGGGATCTGGAATGCCTTCACCAGCTGCCCGGGGACCAGCGAGGTATAGCGCAGAGGTCCCGACATCGATCCCACCGCGTCGATCAAAGCGGAGGGATCGAAACCACCGGACACGTCCATGACGACGGGCGAGGTTCCGGCGAGCACACTGCGCAGCAGCACCTGCATTCCGGCGATGTGATGCGCGGGCAACGCCAACAGCCACGACCCTGGTCCGCCGAGTCGCTCCTCGGTGGCCGTCGCCGACGCCACCAGTGCAGACGCGGACAGCATGGCCCCTTTGGGGACACCCGTCGTCCCGGAGGTCGCGACGACCAGGGCGACGCCGTCGTCGATGGGGGTTCCCGGTGTCAGTGCGTCGTGCAGGCGCTCGGTCTCACGCGGGTCGTCGGCGGGCACGGGAAGCAGGGCCGGGCCGTCGCCGGCGAGCATGCGACTCAGCCGCGGCATGATCTCCGCCGCTGCAGGCCCCGACGGAATGGATACGCTCTCGAGCACGGACTCGAGGCTAGTCGCTCGGCTCGATCGCGGACGGGCGCACCCGCGGTTGTCACCCGACATCGAGTCGCTGTGGAACAGTGGAACACCGTGAAGGGATCGGGCATGGACGACGCGGTGTGGGCAGCTCTGTCGTACTTCGATTCCGTCGATCCCGCGCTCGCCGCCGACGCGCGCCTGGGGTGGGACGGTCTGGTCGACGTGTCTCCGCCCGCGGGCCCGACGCAACATTCCGTGCAGACCTACCTGTGGGTGTACCTGCGCCACGCGGCCGAGGGGCCCGATCGCGCCGTAGATATCGCCCGTGCGCTCGGCGACCTGCTCGACCGGCTCGGACGCGTCGGGTACGCGGAGATCGCCCGAAGCGCCGTCACCGAGGAGCTCGTGCGAACACCCGACGACGCCGAGTGGTTGCAGCACTATTGCGCCGCCACCGAACAATCGGGCATCGGCGCCGTCGATACCGAGCTCGTCACCTGGCAGGACGCCCCGACCGGCGTCGAGCGGGCCATCGTCGAAAAGATCGGCGAGACACTGGAAGTGGCGACCATCGCCGGCGAGTTCGAGCCGTCGAAGCCCGGTGGGCGACCGCTCGGTGCCAACGCGCAGGCCATGCGTCGACGCGGCGTCACCGATGCTGTGCTGACGTCCGATCGGGGTAAGGACGACTCCGAGGCAGTCCTGCTCGAACAGCTTCTCGACCACCGCATCGAGTTGTGGAGCAACTACAGCGCACCGCGGGCCGAGCTGTATCTGGGGCTGCGCGAGACGCTGCACGAGGCCGTCGAGCCGGTGTACGGCTGTGTGCGCAGGCTCGAGAGTTTCATCGGATGCATCGGGGACGGGGTCGCGTTGACCGACGCCGGGTACCTGCCGGACGAGTTGGTGGCGAGCATCGCGAACACCGTGTTTCCTGCGGCCGAACGGCCCTCGCATGTTGGCCGCGAACTCGACACGGAGAAAGTCCTGATCGTCCGACGCCTCCTGATGAGGGTGCGTCTGCTGCGTCGTTCCGCCGGGCGGTTGGTACCGACGGCCCGAACTCGACAGCTCAGCTCCGACGGGCTCTGGCGTGTGCTCACCGCAGGCATCGTCGGCACCGAATATCACCCGGACACGATTGCCGCAGAGGTCGTTCTGGCCCGCATGATCGTCGGTCACGATGTCGCCGACGTGGAATCGACAGCAGACGACCTGGCGCGTCTGCTGCGCGCCGAGGGGTGGACTCATTCCGGCGAGGAGCCCGCTGCCGAGCACGCCGAGCCGCTTGCTCGGACCTTGGTTGCCGAACTGAGCGCCCTCGGGGCGTTCGAGTTGCCGGACCCGGGCCAGGCGTCGAGGCTGCAGCCGGTCGGCTCGGTCGCGACCGACGAAGGCAAGCGACTCGCCGCGGCGGTGCTGCGGCATCGGCTGCTGCACACTCGCTATCCGTCGTTGTGACCGCTCTCGGATGGGCTATCGGTCGAAACTGCAGATGTGGCACGGTTAAGCTCACCTGGATCCGGTTCCAGAACGGGCCCGGCTGTTCGTTGCGAGGTGATGCCGGTGGACGGTGAGGTCGCGGACACCGCGCGCTCCCAGTCTCGCCGGCAGAGCGACTCCGCTCGTCGATACCTCGATGTCGAGGCGACGACGCCCGCTCTGCGATCGACGGTCGAATTCGCCGCACGCAGCGTCGGATTCGCCATTGCCAGCTCAACGTGCTCGACGAAGACACTCAGTACACGCTGGTCAACGTCGGCGGACCGCCGGTGTCCACGGTGGTACGGGCCGACACCCTCTGCGACGACGTGGTGCGCTCCGGCGAACCCGCAGTGGTGGCGCACGGACGCGTCCACGCCACCACCCGGCAGCGCGCCATCCTCGACGACAACGGCATCGCGTCCTACGCGTCGGTTCCGCTGCGCGGGCGCGAGGGCCTGGTGATCGGCACACTCTGCCTGCTCGATCGCACGCCGCGCTCGCTCTCGGGTGAGCAGATGCAGGAACTCGAACAGTTCGCGTCGGTACTGGAGGAGCAACTAGACCTGCACCGCCGCGTCGGATCGGGCGTCATCCGGCTCGGTAGCGACAACGACATCGCCGACTCCATCGCCGACGGCCACATCGTTCCCTGGTTCCAATCGATCGTGGATCTGCGGACGGAGGAGATCGTCGGCTTCGAGGCGTTGGCGCGTTGGCACCACCCCACCCGGGGGATGGTGGTGCCTGCGGATTTCGTACCGTTCGCCGAGGCCAGTGAACTGATCATCGACGTCGACCTCAGTGTGCTCGCGCAGGCCGCGGCCGAAATGAAGAAGTGGCACGTCCACCGTCCGGACCTGCGGCTGACCGTCAACATTTCCGGACGCCACCTCGCGCATCCCGACGGCGTCAGCCAGCTGCAGCGCGCCATCGCGTCGTCCGGGGTGTCGCCGTCGTCGATCTCGCTCGAACTCACCGAGACCACTGCCGTGACGCCGGGGCCGCTGCTGCGCAGGCACATCGACGACGTGCATCGGCTGGGCTTTCGGGTGCTGCTGGACGATTTCGGCTCCGGCTGGTCCTCACTCGAACGGCTGGTGACGCTGCAGCCCGACGGCATCAAGATCGACGGGCACCTGACGCGGTTCGTCGACACCGTGGCCGGACGGGCGATGATCAGGTCGTTGGCCGGAGTGGCGAAAGACCTCGATCTGACGATGATCGTCGAAGGCATCGAGAGCCGCGAACAGGCCGACGCTGCGCTCGAGCTCGGCTGCACCCTGGCTCAGGGGTATCTGTGGTCGCGGCCGCAGTCGGCAACGGCGGTACTGCGCGCGATCGCCGACGACGCGTCGACGGGCTAGCGGTTGTCCCGCCGCAGCGGATGATCCTGGGGGATCTGCACCAGCACGATGGGAATCGCGTCCGGATCCTCGATCCACATCTCGATCAGACCCCACGGCTCGGTTCGGGCCTCACGCACGATCTCGATGCCGGCGGCCGTCAATTCCGCTGTAGCAGAGTCGATATCGCGTACCTGTAACCACAGCGCGCCGGAGAACGACCCCGATTCGTCGCCGCGATGGTGCGCAGCGACCTCGATCAGGCCCTGACCCGCGAAGAACACCGTTCCGCCGGGGTATTCGCGACACACCGCCAGCGAGAGACCGTCACGGTAGAACTCGAGAGTCCTCTGGTAATCGACGGGCCGGAGAATTGTCCGAGAAGCGAGGATGTCCACCCCGCATGGATACCACGTGGTGGGTCAGAGCATGGTCGTCGCGATTCGGTTGCCGCCCGCGGCCTTCGCCTCGTACATCATCGAGTCCGCCACCCGCGTCGCCCGCGTCACGATGTCGACGTTCTGATCCCACACAGGTGAATCCGCGTGCAGAATCGCAGCCCCCACGCTGACCGTCACCGCGACGGGATCCTCGGGATCATGCAGTGCTCGGCGTACCCCATGAACCAGTGCATCGATGTGGAGTCGCGACGTCGAGACGACGGCGAGGTATTCCTCTCCGCCGGTGCGCGCGATCACGCCGTATTCGCCCAGGTGTGCGCGCAGACGCTCGGCGATGCGCACGATGACCGCGTCGCCCTCCTCGTGCCCGTACATGTCGTTGACGGATTTGAAGCGGTCGATGTCGATCATCACCGCCGCCGAGCACTGATCGGCCTCTCGGCCGCGTGGCCACACATCGTCGATGACCGCGTCGAGACCGCGACGATTGAGCAGACCGGTGAGCGGATCGAGCAACGAACGGCGGGCATCGTCGGTCAACGTGGTGATCAGCAGATGCGAGACGAGTGGAACTGCGGCGATCGTGAGCAGCACGACGTTCGTCCGGAAGATCAGTGATGCGATGCCCACCTCCTCGCTGGAGTACGTCGCTGCCGCGGCAACGAGGGTGCATGCCACGGCGAACACCAGGTGCGCCACCAGCCAGCGGGGACTGAGACAGAACGTGCAGAACGTCCCGATCACGGCGAACAGCGTGCACGTCAGCAGGGCGTCCGCGAGCGGGTTGATCAACAGCGTCGATGCCGTCCCCAGATCGGCGAAGACCGCAAAAGCCACCACTCCGAGTCGGCCGGGAAACGGTCTGGTGATCCACGCCGCGCTGACGGCCACGACCATCACCACCAGACATGCTTTCCAGGCGACGGCAATAGGGCTGCGTGAGGTGTCCTCGGAAAACAGGGACACCACTGCCAGCACGCCGTAGTTGAGCGTCAGGCATGCCATCACCCACCGGACGAGCTTTCCGGCGGGCCGGGAATTCTGGAAGTCCGCCATCCAGCGGTAGTCGTAAGGCTGGGTGAACCAGGCTCGGACAGCACCCGCAGAACTGCCGTGACTGCGGCCGTGCGGGGTGGAATTCACCAGTGCGTCAGAAATACCGAGGGAACGGCGACCAATCGGGCTCGCGCTTTTCCAGGAAGGAGTCGCGACCCTCCACCGCCTCGTCGGTCATGTACGCCATGCGGGTCGCTTCACCGGCGAACAGTTGCTGACCCACCAGGCCGTCGTCCTGCAGGTTGAAGGCGTACTTCAGCATTCGTTGTGCCTGAGGTGATTTCGCGTTGATTTTCGCAGCCCACTCGATTGCTGTGTTCTCGAGCTCGTCGTGATCGACCACCTTGTTCACCGCGCCCATGCGGTGCATCTCCTCGGCCGAGTACGTCTCGCCGAGAAAGAAGATCTCGCGGGCGAACTTCTGACCGACCATCTTCGCCAGATACGCACTGCCGTAACCACCGTCGAAGCTGCCGACGTCCGCGTCGGTCTGCTTGAACCGGGCATGCTCGCGGCTTGCCAGCGTCAGATCGCACACCACGTGCAGGCTGTGTCCGCCGCCTGCTGCCCAGCCGTTGACCAAGCAGATGACCACCTTGGGCATGAATCGAATGAGGCGCTGCACCTCGAGGATATGTAGGCGCCCGGCGCGGGCCTTGTCGACGGTGTCGGCCGTCTCTCCGTCTGCGTACTGATAGCCGCTGCGACCGCGAATGCGCTGATCGCCACCGGAGCAGAACGCCCAGCCGCCGTCCTTGCTGCTCGGTCCGTTTCCGGTGAGCAACACCGTTCCCACGTCGGAGCTCACCCGTGCATGTTCGAGGGCGCGGTAGAGCTCGTCGACGGTGTGTGGCCGGAATGCATTACGTATTTCGGGACGGTCGAACGCAATCCGGACGGTCGCGTCGGACACGTGGCGGTGATACGTGATGTCGGTCAGATCTTCGAAGCCGGGAACGGGACGCCACAGTGCGGGAGTGAAGGTCACGGGCGCCAGCTTAACGGTGGCCGGGGTTGGCTCCGTGCCGAACGGTCGGTGCAGCTAGCGTGCAGTCATGACCGACCCGATCGAGCTCGACCGCGATTACGACCACCATGGAGGCTTCCCGCGTTTCGTGCCCGCGAAGGTGGGGCCGGAGTACGGGCAGCTGCTCGAGGCCCTGCGCACGGTGCAGGATCTCGCGGTGTCCACCTCGTTGCCGGCCGAAGTGACCGAGGCAGCTGCGGACAAGGCTCGGGAACTGATCGAGCTGTTGACCCCGCACGTGGTGGCCGAGGGCCGCCAGACCGCCGGGCGAGTTCCACGTCTGCCGGGTCGCGGTTCGCTGCTGTTGATGCCGTGGATCATCGAGAAGATCGACGCAGACGGTGTCCGAAGTCGGGGGATGTTCCGTCGTTTCCATCTCGGTGGAAACTCCGCCGCGCACGGCGGCACACTGCCGCTGCTGTTCGACGACCTCTTCGGTCTCGTCCAGCACGCCTACGGCAGGCCCATCAGCCGGACGGCGTACCTGCACATCAACTACCGCAAGGTGACGCCGCTGAACACCGAGCTGATCGTCGAGGGCGCGGTGGATCGGGTCGAGGGACGAAAGACGTTCATCAACGCTCGGCTCACGGATCTGGACGGCAACCTGTTGGCCGACTGCGAGGCGTTGATGGTGCAGTTGCTCCCGGGGCAGCAATGATCCCCGCGATCGACGACGTTCTGGACGGCGCGCATGTGCTCTCGATGCCGATGCGGACCAAGTTCCGCGGCATCACCACCCGCGAGGTGATGCTCGTTCACGGACCGGCCGGGTGGGGTGAGTTCTCACCGTTTCCCGAGTACGACGACGTCGAGTCGGCTCCGTGGTTGGCGTCGGCGATCGAGGCCGCGTGGGACGGCCCGCCGAGCCCGTTGCGCCGACGCATCCCGGTGAACGCGACCGTTCCTGCCGTCGCGGCCTCCGACGTGGCAGCGGTGTTGAGCCGGTCTCCCGGTGCCGAGACGGCCAAGGTGAAGGTGGCCGAGAAGGGGCAGACCCTCGCCGACGACGTCGCTCGAGTGCGTGCCGTGCGCGAGCTGGTTCCGCGGGTACGGGTCGACGCCAACGGGGGTTGGAGCGTCGACGAAGCCGTGGCGGCTCTGACAGCCCTGACCGCCGACGGTCCACTCGAGTACGCCGAGCAGCCGTGCGCGTCCGTGCCGGAGCTGGTCGAAGTTCGGCGCCGGGTGCCCGGGGTGCGGATCGCTGCCGACGAGAGCATTCGCCGGGCCGAGGATCCGATGAAGGTCGTCCGTGCAGGCGGAGCCGACATCGCGGTGCTCAAGGTGGCTCCGCTCGGCGGGATGCGGGCTCTGCTCGAGCTGGCCGGGGAGCTGGGGGAGTACGGCGTGCCGGTGGTGGTGTCGAGTGCTCTGGACTCGGCTGTGGGTATCTCGTCCGGGCTGGCCGCAGCCGCTGCGCTGCCGCACCTCGAATTCGCCTGCGGTCTGGGAACGGGCGCACTGTTCGTTCGAGACGTCGCATCTGCGCCGGAGGTGATCGACGGAACGTATCCGGTCGGCAGCCTCGAACCCGACGCCGAGGCACTGATCGAGCTCGATGCCGACGCCGATCGCACGCAGTGGTGGATCGATCGAGTTCGGCGCTGCCACGCCCTTCTGCGGTAGTCTTGCGCCCGGTCCGCGTGGGGCCGCTGACACATCTGGGAGGAAGTTCGAAGTGGTTGCTGCACTCAAGGATTCGCTGCTCGACGAGTCGAAGGCCGACGCTCTGCGCGTCGATGTCCTGGCACTGATCGACGCGGAGGTCGCGGACAAGAAGGGCGCGAGTGGACTCGCGGTCAAGGGGGGATACGGCGCGGTGAAGAAGGTCGGGCCGTCGTACATCGACAATGCGGTCTCGGCTCTGTGGCCCGATTTCGTCGACAAGCTGGACCCGTTCTGGCAGTCGTACAACGCTGCCCCGCAGGGCACGTTCGGTCAGTACCTCGCCGCCAACGGCGACGCCGCATCCGACGCGCTGCTCTCGGTCACCGATGCGCGCATCGAGGAGACCGACAAGTCCGTCGTCAAGAAGTTCTACGGCAGCCTGCGTGGCTCGGCGAAGAAGAACGTCACCGAGGCACTGCCGCGCGTGGGTGACCTGGTCGCCAAGCACGCCTGAGCGGCTTCGCCGCATGTGAGCGGAAACTCGTAGTGGACTACGAAGTTCCGCTCACATGCGCGTAGCGCTCAATCGCTCCCAGTCGGCTTCCGTCTGATCCGCGTACAGCTGCGCGAATCGGCCCAAAGCGACGTCGAGCTGATCGGAATCGCCCGTGTATCCCGAGATCATCGACGCGCCACTGGTACGCGCATGTCCCTTGGCCAGCAGTCGGCCCACCACCCGTGCGTAGTCGACCAGCGCGGGTGCATCGATCGACGACAGGTCGATCGTTCCCTTCATGTTGCGGAACTGCCGCACGTAGTACTGCCGTCCGGCGATGGTCGTCCAGCCCAGCAGCGGATCGCTGACGGTCTGCAGATCCTGCTGATACTCCACGACGCGTTGCCCCTGATGATCGTGCCAGGCCGATTCGCCGTGCACGTACGGCGCAAGCACCGAGCGTCTGGCCTGCTTGAGCTGCAGAAACACGACGTCGTCCTCGCTGGTGCCCTCGAGCAGAGCCACGTACGCCCGCAGGCCGACGCTGCCGACGCCGACCACGCGGTGCGCCACGTCGATCAACGTGTATCCACCGAGCACTCGACGCCAGTGTGGGGTGAGGGTGAGCAGATACTCGTCCAGTCCGACGGCGAGAAGTTCCTCGTCCTTCGCCGAGATGCGCGTGGTGATCGGCGGCTCCTCGACGATTCTGCGCTTGCCCTCGTGCTTCTCGGTGAAACGCGGCAGAACGCGGTCACTGGTGCGTCGACGCGCCTTCTTGGTGGCGCGCTTGATCTCCTTGCGCAACGACCCCTCGGTGGCGTCGCGCTGCAGCTTCTCGGCCGTCAGACGCTGGAACGAACGCGACATCAGCGGCTCGTCGGCAAGTCTGGCCACCTCGATTCGGTACGCGGACACACAGGCGGTGACGGCGTCGCGGCACTGATCCTCGGTGCGGCCGTTCTGCCGACCGGCCACCCAGATGCTCGCGGCGAGGCGTCGTAGATCCCATTCCCAGGCACCCGGGTGGGCCTCGTCGAAGTCGTTGAGGTCGATGACGAGGTCGCGTTCGGGTGAGGCGTAGAAGCCGAAATTGCCGAGGTGGGCGTCGCCACTGATGACCGGGTTGATGCCGGTCGACGGCAGCATCGCCACGTCCCGAGCCATGACGATGGCCGTGCCCCGCAGAAATCCGTACGGGGACTCGACCATCCGCTCGAGGCGCGTCGGTATCAGCCATTCGATGCGGCCCTGGTGCGAGTATTCGATCTGCTTGACCGGGTCGGGTCGATCCGCCGGTGGGGTCCAGTCACCCAGGGAGGCGATCGGTACCTTCTCGCGTAGGCGTCGACCCAGTTCGTAGCGTTCGGCGCGGGGGAGAGGACGGGCGCGCAGCGAGGCGAACGACGCGCTGTCGACATCTGCCGAGTCGGTGACGACCGTGTGACCTTTTCCCAAGCCGGACATGTGAGATGACACTAATCCAGTGCTATCCGGCGGCTTTACCGAACTTCCAGTATCCGGTGAAGCAGATGCTGGATTTCGGCACTGCGCGGTCGTTCACCAGGTATCTGCGCAAGCCCGTCGCCAAACCCTGCTCGCCTGCCACGTAGACGAACGGGGTGCCGCCCGGAAGCTCGGCTTTCTGCACGGCGGCCAACGCCGCATCACCGGGCTTGGCGCGCGAGTTGGGGCGCACGATCCAATTCAGCTCGACGCCCGGCGGCACGTGGTGATCCTGGACGTCGGCCTCGGTGGGGACTTCGATGAACACCACGGCCCGCAGGTCCTCGGGCGAGGATCGCAGTATTCCGAGAATCGCCGGAGCTGCACTCTCGTCGCCGACGAGCAGTTGCCATGGGGTCTCGATGTCCGGGTTGTAGATGCGTCCCTCGTCGAGAATCGCGACGCGGTCCCCGGGAACGGCGTGCGCAGCCCACGACGACGCTGGACCTGCTTCACCGCCGTGTTCGCCGCCGTGTACGACGAAGTCCACGTCCATCTCCGCACCCTCGCTGAACGTGCCCTGGCCTGCGGGCCGGAAGTCGCGGACGGTGTAGTTGCGGACCACCGGCTTGGTGTCCTTGGAGAAGGTCAGATACTGGGCGTACCAGAGTTTGGAGGTCGAGCTGGGAATGCGGGGTTCGCGCTGGCCGGGTTGCGGCAGGAACAGTCGGAACCACTGGTCGTATCCCATGTACCGGTAGTTCGAGAGCGACTCGCCCCCGAGGGTGATTCTGACGAACCCGGAACTGATCCGATCGGCTGCGAGAACGTGCAGACGGTAGAACGCCGGGTGCTCGGGTTTGAGGTACTTGGCCATGCCGGTGAGATTAGTGGACCCTAACTACGAATGGGGTCGCGTCGATTCACTCGGGTCGATCTCGTCGATAGTGTTGGACTACCTTCGCTCCCATCGGTACCGCGAACAGCATCATGAACACCCGGATGATCTGCGCGGCCACGACGAACGTGACGTTCGCTCCGGTCGATGCCGCTATGGCCAACACCGCGTACACCCCGCCCGGGGTGGTCGCCAGGTAGCCCTCGTATCCGCTGGTGCCCGTTGCCGAGGCCAACCACAATCCGAGCATCGCGCAGCCGACCGTGACGGCGATGATCAACATCAGCGCTGCGGGCAGCACCCGCGAGATCGACTTCAGGCTCGCGACGGTGAACCGCAGACCTGCCTGCCATCCGATCACGATGTACGCCGCCCACAGCAGCAACGTGGGAACCGATGCGTCGAACGACACCCCGGCAACGTCGGCGCACGTGGAAGCGATCAGCGGCCCCAGCAACGCCGGCGCGGGAAATCGAAGCGCCAGTGCGAGCAGGACTCCCACCCCGCCGCAGACCAGCACGAAGGCCAGGTCCACGTACAGCGGAGCTCCGGAATCTGCGAGCATCGTCGACTGACCGGGCTGCGCACTGAACACCAGCGTCGCCGCCAGCGGCAGGGTGGTGGTGACGAGAACGACCCGCAGGTACTGCACCACCGCCACGACGCGTTCGTCGCCGCCGAGTTCCTGGGCAATGGCCACCAGGCCCGACGCGCCGCCTGCCACCAGTGCCAGCGCGCCGGTCAGTGAATCGATGTCCTTCCGCAGTCCCAGCAATGCACCCGCGGCGATGGACAACAGAAGTGTTCCGACGCATGCCAGCAGCACCGGCAACCAGGCGTCGCCGAGCGAGCTGAGTGTGTCCTGCTGCACCAGCGTCCCGATCTCGACGCCCAACACCGCCTGCGCCACCATGCCGAGCCGTCGTGGCAGCGGAGCGCGCTCGGTGCCCGTGGTCGGTGCCCAGCCTGCGAGAGCGAAGACCACCGCCACCAGCAGCGCGACGAACAGTGCTGCCGACGGAATCCCCAGAGCATCCGCGCCGACGGTCAGGCCGACGGTGACGAGAACCAGCAGCGACCAGCGAATCAAGAAGGCCGCTCGATCTCACGAACCTCGGGCGGCAACCCCCACTCGGAACGGCCGAGGCGGCTCAGCGGGGCGATGGCGTCGAACTCGGGGAGGCCGTCCTCGGCGAGGAATTCGGGACGCACCGACAGGGCGACGACGTTGCCCATGACGACGAAGCAGTTGCCCACCTCCACGACGCGATGCAGCTTCGCCTCGATGGCGATCGGAGCGGCCGCGACGCGCGGTGGCGTCACGACGGTGCTGGGCTCGCTCTCGATCCCGACGGCCTCGAATTCGCTGACGCCGTGATCGAAGCTCGCCGAGCTGCTGTTGACCTGATCCACCAACGGTGCCGTCGCCAGATTCACGACGAACTCGCCGGTGGCCTCGATATTGCGAAGACTGTCCTTGCGGGTCACCGACGTGAACTGCACGACGGGCGGCACAGTCGACGAGACAGTGAAGAAGCTGTATGGCGCGAGGTTCGCCACACCGTCGGCCGAGACGGTGGAGACCCAGGCGATGGGTCGAGGTACCACCGAAGCGGTCAGGAGCTGGTAGAAGCGACCGGGAGCGACCTCGTCGGGCCGAAAGACTGTACGCACACCTTCATACTGTCAAAGCCCGGTTGCGGCGTCCGACCGACGCGTCTGACACTCTGGAAACTGTGAATCCGTCCACCGCACAGGCCACCGCAGTCGTCGACGAACTGGCGCGCAGCGGGATCCGAGACGTCGTGTTGTGCCCCGGCTCGCGGAACGCCCCGTTGGCGTTCGCGTTGCAGGAGGCGGACGTCGCCGGCCGCCTGCGGTTGCACATGCGGATCGACGAGCGAACCGCCGGCTTTCTGGCCATCGGCCTGAGCCTGGGCAGCGGTCAGCCCGTTCCCGTGGTGATGACGTCGGGAACCGCGGTCGCCAATCTGGGGCCTGCGGTTCTCGAAGCGAACTACGCCCGCATTCCGCTGATCGTCATCAGCGCCAACCGCCCGTACGAGATGCTCGGCACCGGCGCGAACCAGACCATCGAGCAGCTCGGCCTGTTCGGATCTCAGGTTCGCGCGACGATCAGCCTTGGGCTCGCCGAGGAAGGGCCCAAGCAGAACAGTCAGTGGCGCAGTGCGGTCTCGCGGGTCATCGCCGCAGCGCGCGGTGCACGCTCCGGCAACGCCGGGCCGGTGCACTTCGACATCCCGCTGCGCGAGCCTCTGGTGCCTGCGATCGGAGACCCCGGCGCGCGTCCGGAGGGTCGGCCCGACGGCTTGCCGTGGACCTCCACCACCCAGGCGACACTCGACGTGCCCGTCGAACTGGATCTGACGGTCGACACCGTGGTCGTCTCCGGTCACGGCGGTGCCGTGCGTCCTGAGCTGGCCGGGCTGCCGACCGTCGCCGAGCCGACCGCACCCCTGCACGGAATCCCGTTGCATCCCTTGGCTCTTGCGCAGTTGAAGCCGCGCCAGGCCGTCATCACCGGGCGGCCGACGCTGCATCGCCAGGTCTCGGCTCTGCTGGCCGACCCTGCAGTCGACGTCATCGCGCTCACCACCGGACCGCGCTGGCCAGACGTCTCCGGCAACGTCCTGGCCACCGGCACGCGCGCAGTGACCACCGGAGCTCCCGACCCGGCCTGGATCGCGCGCTGCGCCGCTCTGTCCGAGAAGGCCGACCTGGCTGTGCACGAACAGCTTCGAGAGCATCCCAAGCCGACGGGGCTGCACGTGGCCGACGTGGTGATGTCCGCGTTGCAGCCCGGAGATCAGCTGGTGCTCGGAGCCTCCAACCCCGTGCGCGACGCGGCCCTGGTGGCGATTCCGAACCCGGACGTGAAGGTTCTCTCCAACCGCGGCGTGGCCGGTATCGACGGCACCGTCTCGACGGCCATCGGTGCCGCGATGGCCGGAAAGCGGCGCACCGTGGCACTTCTCGGGGATCTGACCTTTCTGCACGACGCGGCGGGCCTACTCATCGGCACCGGTGAACCGCGTCCCGACGACCTGACGATCGTGGTCGCCAACGACGACGGCGGCGGCATCTTCGAGCTCCTCGAACAGGGTGACCCGCAGTACGCGGGTGTATTCGAGAGAGTGTTCGGCACACCCCACGGCATGGACCTCGGTGCGTTGTGCGGTGCCTACCGCGTGGAGCACCGACTGGTCGACTTGGCCGATCTGGCAACCGAACTCACCGGCCATGCCACGGGAATCAGGGTGCTGGAAGTGACCACCGAGCGGTCGGGGTTGCGGGATCTGCACGCGGCGATCCGCGCCCATCTCTAGAAGGCGTGTGTACGTGTCCGACCGAATCTTCGCTGGGAAGGGAAGCTTGTGACGGGTGCATTCAAGGTGCTGGTGGACGATGATCGTACTCAGCTCGAGGCGTTCATCGAGGACTACCGGATCGCGATCGAGGCAACCCTCGATGGTCTCAACGAGGAGCAGGCACGAGAACGGTTGGTCCCTTCGGCCACAACGCTTCTCGGATTGCTGAAGCATGTGACATGGATGCAGCGAGTGTGGTTCGAGGAATGCGTAGGGGGCGGGTCCAGGGTCGCGCTGGGTCTGGTTCGCAGTCCTGAAGAGTCCTTCGTTGTCGACGACGGTGACACCATCGCAGGTGTCATCGCGGCGCACAGACAGGCGTGCGCAACTGCTCGAGCGGTGGTAGCCGACGTGCCACTCGATGCCGTCGTGACAGGTCATCGAAGCGGGCCTCGAACGGTCCACTGGGTATATCTTCAGGTGCTGAGGGAATTGGCCCACCACTGCGGCCATGCCGACATCCTTCGTGAACAGATTCTCTCATCCTGAGGCCACGAGGGGCAGTCGCTAGCTCTGTTGCGCCGCAACCCATTCCAGGGTCTGGCCGGTTTCCTGATCGATCATGTCCTTGATCATCTTGTTGATCAGGTCCTCGATCTTGCCGCCCACGATGGGGATTTTCACGGTCGAGTCACCCTTGACGATCAGTTTCGCGCCGGTGCCGTTGGGGCGCAACGACAGGGTGCCTTTCACCTTCGCGGGCAATCCGGTGGTGCCGCCGGTCAGTGTCCCCTCGGCCCGGTCGCCTTCGAGTGGTCCCCAGTGATCGGTGCGCGAGACGATCAGCTTTCCCTTGATCACCTTCGTGACGAAGCCGGGGAGTTCGGAGGTGCCGACCTCTTCGGAGATGTCCACGGTCAGGCCGCCGTCGTCGTGCTTGGTCAGCTCGTACCCGTCCGTCTTCTTCGCCTTGGCGAAGCGCGCCTCCCACTGGTCCTCGCTGGTGAGTGCTGCATGCACGTCAGCGGGGGATTGGACGATTCGACGGTGAACTCGAAGCTGCGCGACATGAGTGCAGACGCTACCCGAGCGGACTCGCATCGGCTGCGAAGTAACCTGATCGCTGTGACCGATACCGACAGAGCCAGCCGAACGCTGTACAGGACCCGGCTGGTCGTGTTCGTGGTCGCCATTGCGATTTCGGTCCTTGCCGTGCTTCTGGTGGTCGGAGCCTGGCGCAACGACGTCACCATCGATTCCGACAAGGGCACCGCCACGGCCGAGGTGCTGTCCGCGGGCAAGTTGCGCTCGGCCGTCAGCTTCATCACCCCCGACGGCGTGACACACAACCCGGCGCTCGGCGTGCTGTATCCCACCAACCTCATCGCCGGTCAACGCATCGAGGTCGAGTACTACAAGGCCGACCCGGACGTCGAGCTGGTTCGCGTCGCGGGCCGTGACGCCACCGTCGCTATCGTTCCGGCCGGATCCGTCATCGTCGTCACCTGGCTGATCGCCGGCCCGGTGCTGTTCTGGTTACGTCGCAAGGAGACGAACAATGCGTGATGCCAAGCTGTGGGGCCTCATTTCTCTCGGCGCAGTGGCCGGGTTCGCGTTGGTGAACTTCGGCAACATCGCGTCCTCGATCGTGGTGATGGTGCTCGCCGTCGTGTTCGTTCTGGTTCTGACGACGCCGGTGCTCTACCCGCGTTCTTTGTCCGACGACGCCTCGCGCATTCAGGCGACGGAGAGATCGGTGCCGCTGATCTATTGGCGTCCGGGATGCATCTTCTGCCTGCGGTTGCGGGTTGCGCTGTTGCTGCGCGGAAAGAAAGCCGTGTGGAT
Source organism: Rhodococcus sp. SBT000017 (assembly GCF_003688915.1). Classification (NCBI taxonomy): domain Bacteria; kingdom Bacillati; phylum Actinomycetota; class Actinomycetes; order Mycobacteriales; family Nocardiaceae; genus Rhodococcus; species Rhodococcus sp. SBT000017. The sequence goes on along the minus strand of NZ_REFU01000002.1, from coordinate 697,751 downwards.
GAATATCCGCAAGGATCCGGCAGGAGTGGGGCCTGCGGAACGACCATTCAACGCTGCGGCCGCGCGGGTTCGGTCGGTCAACGACGGAAACGAGACCGTTCCGACGGTCTTCGTGGGCTCCGAACACCGCACCAACCCGAATCCGTCGTGGGTGCTCGCGCAATTCGTGTGACGTTGGCCCACACGTAACGTTGTCCATACCTGGCCGACTGCGGGGCCGCCCACACTGAGGATCGTGCGAGTAGCCATCGTTGCGGAATCGTTCTTGCCCAACATGAACGGCGTCACCCACTCGGTGATCCGTGTCCTCGAACACCTCGACAAGACGGGGCACGACGCGATCGTCATCGCCCCGGACAATCCGTCCGGCCCCAGAGCCGCGACGTGGCACGACGACGTTCCGGTGCACCGGGTGCCGTCGCTCATGGTCCCCAAGGTCAGTTCGCTGCCCGTCGGTGTTCCGGGCCTCGGCATGGTCTCGGCGATGCGTGCCTTCGCCCCCGACGTTGTGCATCTGGCGTCACCGTTCCTGCTCGGAGCGGGTGGCCTCGCCGCCGCCAACCGACTGGACGTGCCCGCGGTCGCCGTCTATCAGACCGATGTCGCGGGTTTCGCCGCCAGCTACGGCCTGGGCCTCACCTCGAAAGCCGCGTGGCGCTGGACCAGGAGACTGCACCGCGGCGCGGCCCGCACCCTGGCACCGTCCACCTCGGCCGTCGATGCGTTGGAGCTGCACGGCATCCCGCGCGTGCACCGGTGGGCGCGAGGAGTCGACGCCGTCCGCTTCGCACCCTCGGCCAAGTCACAGACGCTCAGAAGTCAGTGGCGAGCCGGCGACAAGCTGATCGTCGGCTTCGTCGGCAGGCTCGCCCCGGAGAAGCACGTCGAGCGGCTCGCCGTCCTGGCCACCGACCCGTCGATCCAGCTGGTGATCGTCGGCGGCGGACCCGACACCGCGGCGTTGCAGACCCTGATGCCGGGCGCGATCTTCACCGGACAACTCGGCGGTGACGAACTCGCTCGGGCCTACGCCAGTTTCGACATCTTCGTCCACCCCGGCGAACACGAAACTTTCTGCCAGGCAGTACAAGAAGCCCTCGCCAGTGGCGTTCCCGTCATCGGACCCGACGCAGGCGGCCCGCGCGATCTGGTCTCGCACTGCCGCAACGGATACCTGCTGCCGGTCGACAAGTTCACCGAGCTGCTGCCCAGTGCCGTCGGAGCCCTCGCCGAACCCACCACCCGGGCACGCTTCGGCAATGCAGCCCGCAAATCGGTGCTGCACCGAACCTGGCCTGCCATCTGCGACGAGCTGATCTCGCACTACTACGACGTGCAAGGCATCACAGCTCCGCGGGTGCAAAAGATTGCTTGAGTAGTCTGGACTGCGTGGCCCAGACATCACGCGCAACCCTGGCAAAAGAGCCCCACGAGGTGGCGTCGATGTTCGACGGCGTCGCCCGTCGATACGACATCACCAACACGGTTCTGTCGTTCGGGCAGGACCGCAGTTGGCGCAAGCTCACTCGACGAGCGTTGGATCTGAAACCCGGCGAGCGGGTTCTCGACCTCGCCGCGGGCACCGGCGTCTCCACCGTCGAACTCGGTCGCAGCGGAGCCTGGTGTGTGGCCACCGATTTCTCCAAGGGCATGTTGCAGGCCGGCTTGCAGCGAGGTGTGCCGATGGTCGCAGGCGACGCGATGGCACTGCCGTACGCCGACGCCAGCTTCGATGCAGCCACCATCTCGTTCGGCCTCCGCAACGTCTCCGACTTCGACGCCGGACTGCGCGAGATCGCCCGCGTCACCAAGCCCGGCGGCAGGCTCGTCGTCTCGGAATTCTCCACGCCGGTGTTCGGTCCGTTCCGCACCGTGTACATGGAGTACCTGATGAAGGCGTTGCCGAAAGTCGCTCGCGCGGTGAGCAGTAACCCCGACGCGTACGTCTATCTCGCCGAGTCCATCCGCGCCTGGCCGACACAGGAACAGTTGGCACAGCGAATCGCCGACGCCGGCTGGACCGACGTGCAGTGGCGCAACCTCACCGGCGGAATCGTCGCGCTGCACAAGGCAACTCGACCCTGACCTGACTCACGAAAACGGCGGCCGGGAATCGATTTTCAGCGATCCGCTTCCCGACGCCCGCCAGGTGCGGGCGACGAGGTCGCTGTCGGCGTCGGTGATGAGGTTGCCCATGCAGCGGACGGCGACTTTCATCAGTGCGCGTGAGCGCATGCCCACCGGTCCTGCTGCGGGCAGGAATCTGGGCACGGTCAACAGTCCGGCGAGGCGTCGAGCGATGGAGAAGGACTGCCCGTAGTGCTCGCGCAGCAGGCTCGGCCAGGCGTCGGTGAGGTCGGGGTGATCGAGCAGGTCGACGACCATGCGACCGCCTTCGAGTCCGTAGTCGATGCCCTCGCCGTTGAGTGGGTTCACGCAGGCTGCGGCGTCGCCGATGATGGCCCAGTTGGTGCCCGCGATTCCCGAGACCGCGCCGCCCATCGGCAGCAGCGCCGACGCCACCGAGCGCAACTCCCCGCTGAGGTCCCATTCGCCACGGCGCTGGTGGGTGTAGAGGTCGAGTAGGGGGCGCAACGCTCCGGGTGCCGGCCTCTTGGCGGTGGCCAAGGTGCCGACGCCGATGTTGATGGTTCCGTCGCCCAACGGGAAGACCCAGCCGTAACCGGGCTGCAGAGTGCCTGCGGCGTCGCGTAATTCGAGGTGCGAGCTGATCCACTCGTCGTTGCTGCGGCCCGAGTCGATGTAGGCGCGAGCAGCGACGCCGAATGCGGTGTCGCGATGCCATTGCCGCCCGAGTTGCTTGCCCAGAGTCGAGCGGACACCGTCGGCGACGATCAGTGTGCGGCAGGAGATCTCGTGTGCACCGTCAGCGGTCTGAAGGGTTACCGAGCGGACCGAAGTGCCGTCGCGGGTGACGGCGACGGCCTTGGCTCCCTCGGCCATCACGGCTCCGGATTCGACTGCGGCGACGCGAATCCTGTCGTCCAGTTCGGTTCTGGGAACCGCACTTCCGATGGTCGGCAGTGATCTGCTCGGCCACTCGAGTTCCAGTTCCTGCCCGAATCCGCTCAGTCGTAGTCCTCGGTTGCGCGCTTTGCTGCGCACCCACTCGCCCAGACCGAGCTGATCGAGCTCGGCGACGGCACGTGGCGTCAACCCGTCACCGCACGTCTTGTCGCGGGGGAACACTGCCGCGTCGGCCAGGACTACGTCGCGGCCGGATCGCGCGGCCCATGCCGCAGCGGACGATCCTGCGGGGCCCGCGCCCACGACCAGAACGTCGGTCGTGGTGGGTGGGGCGGGGTGGGGAGTGCTCACGTGTTCCAGTATCCCGACTTCTACGAACGGGTGCGTCGAGGGTCTCCGTTCGCCGCCGTACGAACGCGTGGTGGTGGCCGTGCGTGACGTCGGCTGTCAGCGAGAACTCGCGGTCACCAGCAGAATTCCGCACGTGATCCTGGTCGACGCCCTGATGACTGCACCGACCGACTCGTTGGGTGACAGGGCGTCGGCAGCGATGGCCGTGACGCTCGAAGTCATCTCCGGCAACCTCGGTGAGTGAAGCGTCACCTGTGGTCGGTGACACCGTCCCACCGGTGTGCACGCTAGGTTCACTACGGTAGAAGGCGAGCAGCGGCGCTTCGCCGCTGCCGCCGGCATGTCGACGACAGGACAGGGACCAACATCGTGAGTACAGACGACGCTGCCGTAGCAACGGTCGTTGCCGGAGTCGACCTGGGTGACCCGGAGCTCGCGCGATCCGTCGCCGACGGCCTCGCACGCGTCGAAGAACTGATGATCAGCGAACTCTCCGACGGTGAGGAGTTCCTCACCGAGGCCGCGCTGCACCTGGCCAAGGCCGGCGGAAAGCGATTCCGGCCCCTGTTCACCGTGCTCACCGGCCAACTGGGACCGTCGCCGACCGATCCGGCGATCGTCACTGCGGCCACGGTCGTCGAACTGGTTCACCTGGCGACGCTCTATCACGACGACGTCATGGACGAGGCGTCGATGCGTCGAGGTGCCGAGAGTGCGAACTCACGCTGGGGCAACAGTGTGGCGATCCTCGCGGGCGACTACCTGTTCGCGCATGCGTCTCGTCTGGTGTCCACGCTCGGACCCGACGCCGTCCGCATCATCGCCGAGACCTTCGCAGAACTCGTCACCGGCCAGATGCGCGAAACCATCGGTGCCAAGAGCACCGACGATCCCGTCGCGCACTACTTGAAGGTCGTGTGGGAGAAGACAGGCTCGCTCATCGCCTCGTGCGGACGCTTCGGCGGAACGTTCTCCGGCGGCGATGCCGAGCATGTGGGACGCCTCGAGCGCCTCGGTGACGCCGTCGGTACCGCCTTCCAGATCTCCGACGACATCATCGACATCTCTTCGGCCACCGAGCAGTCCGGCAAGACTCCCGGCACCGACCTGCGGGAGGGCGTACACACTCTGCCGGTGCTCTTCGCGCTGCGCGAAGAAGGTGCCGACGGCGATCGACTGCGCGAGATCCTCGCCGGTCCGGTCACCGAGGACGCTCTGGTCACCGAGGCTCTGGAGCTGCTTCAGCGTTCACCCGGCATGGTCTCGGCCAAGAAGACACTCGGCGAATACGCCGCCCGGGCACACGCAGAACTTGCACTGCTGCCACAGGGCCCGGCCAACGATGCACTCGGCCGGTTGGTGAATTACACCGTCGAGCGCGTCGGGTAGTCGGCTCGGACCTCGGCCGGGAACTGCCGGTCGGGGTGCTTTCGTTGAATCGGGTAGTAACACCCGGTACGAGGAGGCACCTTCAGACATGAACGGTTACGCGAACGGCGCGAAGACTTTCGGCCTGCTGGTCGGGATGTCGGCGCTCATCGTCTTCATCGGCTCGCTGTTCGGTAACGCGACCATTCTCATCGGCTCCATCGTGTTGGCAGTCGGCGTCAACGGTTACGCGTACTTCAACAGCGCGAAGATGGCCTTGCGGAGGGCATCCTGCGCATCCTCGACGAGCGCGAACTACGCGCGGTGCTCGGTCACGAACTCTCGCACGTCTACAACCGAGACATTCTGATCTCGTCGGTGGCGGGAGCGATGGCTGCTGTCATCTCCGGCTTGGCCAACCTGGCCTTTTTCGCCAACATCTTCGGCGGACGCGGCAACGGAGGCCCGAACCCGATCGCGCTGCTCCTGGTGTCGATGCTGGGGCCCATTGCGGCCACCCTGGTTCGGCTGGCCGTCTCCCGTTCGCGGGAGTACCAGGCAGATCAGTCGGGAGCCGAGCTGACCGGAGATCCGCTGGCCCTCGCGTCGGCGCTCCGCAAGCTCGAGCAGGGGGTGCAGTTGGCACCGTTGCCGCCCGAGCCGCGGTTGGCGGCGGAGTCACATCTGATGATCGCCAATCCGTTCCGCATCGGCGACAAGGCAGGGCAGTTGTTCGCCACCCACCCCCCGATGGCCGACCGCATCGAGCGCCTCGAACGGATGGCCGGCCACCGGCCGTACTGACGCCGAGCCTGCGGAACGACCCAGGAGAGAAGCCGCTCTATCGGTAGTTGACGAACTGCAGTGCGATGCCGAAATCCTCGCTCTTGAGCAGTTGCTGGATGGCTTGCAAGTCGTCGCGCTTCTTGCTGCTCACGCGCAGCTCGTCGCCCTGGATCTGCGCTTTGACGCCCTTGGGGCCGTCGTCGCGGATCTTCTTGGAGATCTTCTTGGCGTTCTCGGTGCTGATGCCCTGGACGAGCTTGCCGGTGACCTTGTAGACCTTGCCCGACGCGGCAGGGTCGTTGGTCTCGAACGCCTTGAGCGAGACGTCGCGTCGAATCAGCTTTTCTTTGAACACGTCCAGGGCCGCTTTGACCTTCTCCTCGGATTCGGACGTGATGACGATGGTCTCCGCCTCGCCGCTACCGGACCATTCGATGCTGGTGTCGGATCCGCGGAAGTCGAAGCGGGTCGCCAGCTCCTTCGCGGCCTGTCCCAGAGCGTTGTCCACTTCCTGGCGGTCGACTTTGCTCACTACGTCGAAGGACGAATCAGCCACTTCTCACACTCTCCAGTCGAATCGAAATATTTGATGTGGCGATGGTGTCGGACCACATCCTGCAGGGACTTTATCGGCCCGCTACCGACCGTATCCACCCGGTTTGCGTTCCGGGGGGACGTTCGTTGTATTCTTCTCACCGCGCCGAAGAGCAGTACGAGCTTCGATCGCAGCACGGCAGATTGCCCGAGCGGCCAATGGGAGCGGACTGTAAATCCGTCGGCTTATGCCTACGTAGGTTCGAATCCTACATCTGCCACACCTGGAACCCCGGCGAGTGTTTCTCTCGCTGGGGTTTCCATGTGAAGAGGACATGCATGGGTCGCTGACCACGTAATTTGGTACTGGGCGCTCGGAATGTGTAACCTCTTGGAGGCTTCAGCGCACGGCATGCACGTGAACTGATCCCGCCCCCTTAGCTCAGTCGGTAGAGCGTTTCCATGGTAAGGAAAAGGTCAACGGTTCGATTCCGTTAGGGGGCTCGCTGGATTGGATTGCTCGACGTCGAGTTCCTCACGTGGGATGGTAGACGATGAGCACCTGAGGCGGTGTAGCTCAGTTGGTAGAGCAAACGACTCATAATCGTTGCGTCGCCGGTTCAAGTCCGGTCACCGCTACACAGTAGGCAAGCACGACCAGTAGCACCCATGAACAGTCCTGATTGACCCAGATCAGATTTACCCGAAAGTAGGCGTCCAGTGGCCTCCTCCACCGATGTGCGGCCCAAGATCACCTTGGCCTGCGAGGTTTGCAAGCACCGCAACTACATCACCAAGAAGAACCGTCGGAACGACCCCGACCGCATCGAGCTGAAGAAGTTCTGCTCCAACTGCGGAACGCACCGGGCTCACCGCGAATCTCGCTAGACTGCACGGCTCGCTGGTTCGCAGTTCCGATCTCTAGTCGGCGCCCGGCGTTAGGTCGAATTTTCTCCCCCTAACGGCTCTTGCGTCCAGGGTAGAAAAGGTTTTCCGTGTCACAAGCTCCACACGATGTCCCGACCATGGATGCATCCGCACACGCGGCGTCCATGGTCGGTTCTCATTTCCGCGTCGACGACTTCTACGAGGTCGGCCGCGAGAAGGTTCGTGAATACGCGCGTGCCGTCCAGGATTTTCATCCCGCGCATCACGACGAGGACGCAGCGAAGGGCCTCGGTTACGACGGTCTCCTCGCGCCCTTGACTTTTATTTCCCTGCTCGGGATCAGTGCGCAGACCCGGATGCTGCAAGAGGTCATCACCGGTTACGACCCGAGCCAGATTCTGCAGACCGACCAACGACTGGAATTCCATCGCCCGATTCAGGTCGGCGATCGAATCTTCTGCGACGTGTACCTCGAGTCGTTCCGGCAGATGAGCGGCAGCGACATCATGACCACGAAGAACATCATCACCGACCAGAACGGCGATCTCGTACAGACCACGTGGACGACCATCGTGGCGCGTACCGGCGGGGAGATCGACGAGAACATCGCGCATGCGGTCAAGGAAGTGATCAGGCATGGCGCTTCGTAGTTTCGACGACGTGTCCGTCGGCGAGGAGCTGCCCGAGCGAGTCGTGTCCTTGACCCGCGGCGACCTGGTGAACTACGCAGGTGTGTCCGGCGATCCCAACCCGATCCACTGGAGTGACGAGGTTGTCGCGCTGGCCGGATTGGACAACGTGATCGCGCACGGCATGCTGACGATGGGCCTCGGTGCCGGCTTCGTCACGTCATGGCTCGGCGATCCGGGTGCGGTCACCGAGTACAACGTGCGCTTCACCAGCTCGGTGTTCGTCCCGGTGGATTCGGCGGCGCAGGTCGAGTTCACCGGCAAGATCAAGACGATGGACGCCGAGGAGCGAACTGCCGTGATTGCCATCGTGGCGAAGTTCGAGGGCAAGAAGATTTTCGGGCGAGCTACCGCAACGGTACGTTTGGCCTGAGCATGTCGATCCGGCAGAAGTAGTTCGTGGCCGGGACGACGGGATTTATCTGTTCCGAAGAGTGTGCAGTACACTGAGATTTCTGGGGTAATCCGGCGCTCTGCGCTGCCCGCGTCCTCCTTCCGAGGTGACGTGGGCTCGAGAGTGTGAGTCGGATCGACACCAGAGCGGCCGAGAAGTTTCGGCCGAAGGGGCGTAGCTCAATTGGTAGAGCAACGGTCTCCAAAACCGTAGGTTGCAGGTTCAAGTCCTGTCGCCCCTGCCCAAGGTGTCAGCAACTGAGAGGAACGACGTGAGCGAGGAGCGCGGTAAGCGCGACGGTCGATCGGAGGAGTTCGAGAACTCTTCGGCTTCAGACGACGTCGCACCTGGCTCCGAGGGCCGTCCTTCCGATGCTGACACCACTGCCGGTGAATCCGCTGCATACGCCGTGGTGCCCACCGGCAAGCGATCGACCAGCAGGTCCCGCGGTAGCGCTTCGGGCGTGTCGATGTCCAAGGCTCCGGCCGCATCCACCGCGCCGGCGAAGGCCAAGACCGGTAGGACTCGTTCGGGCAAGGTCAAAGCCGACAAGCGGCCGAACGTGTTCCTGCGTCTGCTGCAGTTCTTCCGTGAGGTCGTCGCCGAGCTTCGCAAGGTCATCTGGCCGAACAAGAAGCAGATGGTCACCTACACCAGCGTCGTGCTCGTCTTCCTGACGTTCATGGTCGCGTACATCAGTGGCCTCGACGTGCTCTTCATCCAGGGCGTCGGCTGGCTGTTCGGCTGACCGATCGCAGCTGCGTGACCTATCGACGATCGAACCGAGCAGGAAACTAGAGAAAGGGTGCTGACGTGAGCACGCCGCACAACGACGCCACCGAAGTGGCCGCATTCGACGCCGATGTCGAGGCGACCAAGCAGGGCCTCGAAGCGGAGCAGGCCGCTCAGGACCGCGAGACCGACGAAGCCATCAAGGCCGATGTTGCTGCTGCCGCCGGTGAGGACGTCCCCGCCGAAGACGGCGAGACTGCCGACGTAGATGTGACAGCCGAGCCCGAGGATCCCGTCGCCGAGATGAAGGCGGCTCTGCGTCGCGCTCCCGGCGACTGGTACGTCATCCACTCGTACGCCGGATACGAGAACAAGGTCAAGGCCAACCTCGAGACCCGTGTGCAGAACCTCGACGTCGGCGACTACATCTTCCAGGTGGAAGTTCCCACCGAAGAGGTCACCGAGATCAAGAACGGCCAGCGCAAGCAGGTCAACCGCAAGGTTCTGCCCGGCTACATCCTGGTCCGCATGGAACTCAACGACGAGTCCTGGGGCGCGGTGCGCAACACCCCCGGCGTCACCGGATTCGTCGGTGCGACGTCGCGTCCGTCACCGTTGACCATCAACGAAGTCGTCAAGTTCCTCATGCCGCAGGAAGGTGCCAAGAAGGACGCGAAAGCGACCGCAGGCGCAAGCGACCAGAGCGGCGACACCACGTCGAAGCCGACCATCGAGGTCGACTTCGAGGTCGGCGAGTCGGTCACCGTCATGGACGGCCCGTTCGCGACTCTCCCCGCCAGCATCAGCGAGGTCAACGCAGAGCAGCAGAAGCTCAAGGTGTTGGTATCGATCTTCGGCCGTGAAACCCCGGTCGAGCTCGGCTTCACCCAGGTCTCCAAGATCTAGAAGCCGCGCGCACAGACTTGCAGTAGCAACCGCAAGAAACCCGAGCGAATACAAGGAAAAAGAAATGCCCCCGAAGAAGAAGAAGCTAGCCGGGATCATCAAGCTTCAGATCCAGGCCGGTGCCGCCAACCCGGCACCGCCCGTCGGCCCCGCATTGGGCCAGCACGGCGTCAACATCATGGAGTTCTGCAAGGCGTACAACGCCGCGACCGAGTCGCAGCGCGGCAACGTCGTGCCGGTCGAGATCTCGGTCTACGAAGACCGCACGTTCGACTTCAAGCTCAAGACTCCTCCCGCTGCCAAGCTGCTGCTCAAGGCTGCAGGCGTGGCAAAGGGCTCCGGCGAGCCGCACAAGACCAAGGTCGCCAAGGTGACCATGGATCAGGTGCGCGAGATCGCCAAGACCAAGCAGGAAGACCTCAACGCCAACGACATCGATCAGGCCGCGAAGATCATCGCCGGCACTGCTCGCTCGATGGGCATCACGGTCGAAGGCTGATTACCAGCTCTCTGCAGTAACCGAAGTACACGTGGGAGAGCCGGCCAGGCTCGTCAACCACACTGAACTCGAACGAAGGACAGCAAGACATGGCAAAGCGCAGCAAGGCCTACCTCGAGCAGGCCGCAAAGATCGACCAGGACAATCTCTACTCTCCTCTCGAAGCCGCCAAGTTGGCCAAGGAGACCGCGTCGAGCAAGTTCGACCCCACCGTCGAGGTTGCAGTGCGACTCGGCGTCGATCCCCGCAAGGCGGATCAGATGGTGCGCGGCACCGTCAACCTTCCCCACGGCACCGGCAAGACCGCTCGGGTTATTGTTTTCGCCGCTGGTGAGAAGGCTGCAGAGGCCGAGGCAGCAGGAGCCGACGTCGTCGGAGCAGAAGATCTGATCGAGCGCATCCAGGGCGGTTTCCTGGACTTCGACGCCGCGATCGCCACCCCCGATCAGATGGCCAAGGTCGGCCGCATTGCCCGTGTCCTCGGACCGCGTGGCCTGATGCCGAACCCGAAGACGGGCACGGTCACCAACGATGTGACCAAGGCCGTCAACGACATCAAGGGCGGCAAGATCAACTTCCGCGTCGACAAGCAGGCCAACCTGCACTTCGTCATCGGTAAGGCCTCGTTCGACGAGACCAAGCTGGTGGAGAACTACGGCGCAGCGCTGGACGAGATCCTGCGTGCGAAGCCGTCGTCGGCCAAGGGTCGTTACGTCAAGAAGGTCACCGTCTCGACCACCACCGGACCCGGCGTCCAGGTCGATCCGAACCGCACGCGCAACCTCCTCGAGGACGACGCGAACGCGTAATTTCGTATCTGCGAACGAAGGCCGGTCTCCCCAGGGAGGCCGGCCTTCGTCGTAGGGTCTTGCCGAGGATCTAGGCCGCGTTCGCGCGAGCGAAGTTGGCCAGGACGATGCCGCTGATGCGGTCGAGCAACGCGGCGGGTAGGTCGTGGGCCATGCCGTCTATCAGCGTCAGCTCGGCACCGGGAACGGCGCGGGCGATGGCCTTGCCGCACGACGGTCGGACCAGTCTGTCGGCGGTCCCGTGAATGACGGTCGTCGGCGCGGTGATCTTCTTCGCGTACGGCCGCAGGCTGCCGGTGCCGGTGATCGCAGCCATCTGCCGCACGACGCCCGAGGGGTTGTAGTTCCGCTCGTACATCACCTGCGCGATCTCCAGTTGTTCCTCGAGCGGAGTGCGGAAGCCGGGAGAGCCGATGGTGGACAACGTCTTTGCCGAATGCGCGATGATTTCCTCTTTCGTGGCGTCCTTCCCGACGCCACCGAGCAGGGGCAGCAGGGCGCGTGGGTCCGGCGGAGGCAGGAACGGCTCGTTGGTGCTCGAGAAGAGAATGCCCACCGATTCGGTTCGTTCGGGGTAACTACCGGCGAAGACCTGAGTGATCATGCCTCCCATCGATGCACCGACGACGTGCACGGTATCGATGCCGAGGTGATCGAGTACTCCTACGGCGTCGGCGGCCATGTCGACGATCGTGTAGGGCACGTCGGAAGACATCCCGAGCTCGTGTCGGATCATTCGGAGGATCTGGGATCCCCGCACCTTTTGCCCGGTCATCTTCGTGGACAGTCCGATGTCGCGGTTGTCGATGCGGATCACTCGGTATCCCGCATCGACGAGGCGGGTACAGAAATCCATGGGCCACAACGTCAATTGCGCGGACAGGCCCATGATCAGCAGGACCGCAGGGTCATCGACCGAACCCATGTCCTCGTACGCGATCTCGACGGAGTTCGCCGGCGCGATGCCTTGTTCGATTCTCATGATGTCGTTCCTACCAGCCCGGCTCACCGAGTATGGGCACCACCAGGTAGCTCGGGCTTTCCGGGTCGATGCTGATGTCCTGTTTGCGTAGTCGAGTGCGCAGTAGGTCCGGCAAGATCGGGATGAACCGTGGTGTGTCGGTGGCGAATACGTCGACCCGGAGTCGGTGGCCAGTGGCGATGACGGCCTCGGTGGTGAGAATGTCGATATCGAGAACGATGGGTTCGCCGATGGGTACCGGAAGCAGCGCCGCTTCGGTGAGCGGGTGGTAGGGCCGGGTGTAGTCGCCGTTCGGCGCGAACAAGGAACGTTCGTCGTCCACGGCTCGACGCGAGGCCAGAAGAGCGCCGTTGCTGAGCACCGTCGAGGTCCCGTCGGGAGCGACGTCGCAGATCATGATGGCCCACAACGCTTCCCGTGCGTGGCAGACCACTCGAAGATGCAGATTCATCGGACCGGACAGAACGGCGTCCGACTCGGCCGGACCGGTGGTGAAGGTGACTGCGGCACCTTCGGCGAACCGGTTGTCGTAGGTGAATCCGCCCCCCAACACTGCCGTCACGCCGGCGAGTACCTGGGTGGTGTCACGCGAGACGACGGCCCGCAACGAGGGCCGCACCGTCAGGATGTCGCGGGACGTGGCCGGTTCGGTCGTGAGGCTGCCGTCGGCTACGGCGTGGGCTGCCGTTCCTGAGGGCGTCGCCGACAGGTACAGCCTGCGTGGTTGCGCCCGCGGAGCCGGAAAGCGGCCGTGCGCAGTCCAATTGCCGCCCTGTTGACGCAACGTGACGGGGCCGTAGTTCTCGATTCCGTTGTCGATGTCGCGTAGCCACTTGTCGAACCAGGCTCGCTCGAGCATATCGAGACGCGGTGGAAAGCCCGGTTCGCCGAACCCGATTCCGGGGTTGCCGTGGTACCCGTCACCGACGAGCAACTGCTTCGATCCGCGTTCGAGGGACAGCCGGTTGTAGATGTCGGGGGCGGAGCCGCCGAAGATGTCGTGCCAGCAGCCGTACAAGAATGTCGGCACCGCGATGTCCTCGATGGCGGCGTCGATGGTGTCGTAGTACTCGTCGTCGTAGATTCGTGAATCTCGTCCTGTGACAAAGCCTTTGGCCAGATCGAACAGGTTGGTGGCGGGGGACAGGGTGCGATCGCGGAGCCAGGTGAACGTGTCGATGCCGCCGATGGCCGGTGCCCACTTCAATGCGTTGACGGCGGTGAGCCACAGCGGGATGAACGCCGAGGTGGCCCCTCCGGTTGCGAAGATCTCGCGGACGATGTCCACCGAGCCCTCGACGGCGAAGATCGCGTCGAGCCCGGCGGGTTGCTTGGCTGCGGCCTGCAGCGCATTGATCGCCGAGTACGAGATGCCGGCCATTCCCACCCTGCCGTTGCACCAGTACTGGCGTCGGGCCCAGTCGATCACCTCGAGGGAATCGAGTTGTTCGCGGGTGCCCAGCACGTCCCAGGTGCCCGAGGAACTGCCGGTGCCGCGGACATCGACGATCATCTGAACGTACCCGCTGCGGACGAGGTGCCGGTTGACCGACAGCAGGTCCGCCGCCCCGCCTGCAACCACTCGGGTGATCTCGGTGATGCCGTCGAAACGGGTTCCGGTGAGGTCGAACGCGGACGAGAAGGCTCTGATCGCACGACCGAGAACAGGGGTCTCGAGGATCGTGTCGATGCTCTTGATCAGCAGCTTGTTGTACGGCGTCAGATTCAGGACGGTGGGAAAACTCCCCGTCACCGCCTTACCCGATGCGTCGGCGGGGCGGACGACGTACGCGCGCAGCGCTGTGCCGTCGCTCATCGGGATACGAACGTTCGCCGATACCGACACTCGCGGATACCGCGGTTCCTCGCGCACGATCGCCGCCCACGCCGCTGCCGCGTCGCCGCCGCTGGGGTCGCGTACGGGTTGCAGTAGGGGGTGGGGCTGCACGGCAGTCATGAACGTCGACTAGACCGTCGAACGACCCTGTTTGTCCCGAGGTGTCAACTTCAGAAGACGGCTGCACTCTTTGCAGGCGTTTCGAGGGTGAGTGCACGTGTCTTCTGACATTCTGATGTCAGAAGTGCGGTGCACGGTCGCACGTTCGGCTCTCGGTGACAGGGAGGCTTGTGGTGGACCCCGACAAGCTCGACGTCGTGGAGACCGGTGTGCTGACAGCGTCGGGGGAGCGGTGGTCCCAGGCCGAGGCCCGTTTCGCTGTCCTGGCTCCCTTGCTGGAGATGCATTCGGTGCGTTCGGAAGCGGTCGACGATGCCGCGCAACGGTTGGGATTGTCCAGGCGGCAGGTCTACACGTTGGTCGGCAGGCTCAGGAACGGGACGGGGACAGTCACCGATCTTCTGACGAAGGTCTCGTCGGGAGGGCGTGGCCGCAGCCGAGTAGCGGCTGAGGTCGAGGAAGTGATCGGCGATCATCTCACCCGCTATTTTCTTCACCGCCAGAAGCTGAGTGTCGCTGCGCTGCACCGACGTATAGCACTGGCGTGTCATCGCGCGGGTTTGCCGGTGCCGGCCAGAAATACCGTCACTGCGCGTATCGCCGCGCTCCCTCCGGCATCGGTGGCCAGGTCAGGCGGAGGACCCGATGCCGCCCGCCCACGTCAGTCCGCCGGCGACGTTCCACCGACGGTTTCGGGGATTCTCGATCAGGTCCAGATCGACCACACCGTCGTCGATCTGATGGTCGTTGACGAGTAAGAGCGGTAACCGATCGGCCGCCCCTACCTGACGATCGCCGTTGATGTCTTCAGCCGTTCCGTACTCGGGTTCGTCGTCACTCTGGAGCCGCCGTCGTCGATATCGGTCGGGTTGTGCCTGGGCCGCGTGTGCTGCGGGAAGCAGACGTGGCTGGAGGCATGCGAGCTGGCGGAGCAGGTGCAGTGGCCGATGGCGGGGAAGCCGAAGCAGTTGTATCTCGACAACGCCTCCGAGTTCAAAAGCGAAGCGCTGCGCCGCGGATGCGCCCAGCACGCCATCACCCTCGAGTACCGTCCTCCGGGCCGACCGCACTACGGCGGGATCGTCGAACGCATCATCGGAACGGCGATGACGGCGGTGCACGAGCTGCCTGGGACCACCTTCTCGAACCCAGCGGACCGAGGAAGTTACGACTCGGACAAGCACGCGGCGTTGACATTGCGTGAGTTGGAGCGTTGGCTGGTCCTGGCTATAGCCTCGTATCACGCGAGCGTTCACGCAGGGATCGGGAACACTCCGGCCGCCGTGTGGGCCGGTGGGGTCGCCGCAGTTGGTCATGCCCCTCGTGTGGTGCTCGGCGAAACCG
Organism: Rhodococcus sp. SBT000017; assembly: GCF_003688915.1. Classification (NCBI taxonomy): domain Bacteria; kingdom Bacillati; phylum Actinomycetota; class Actinomycetes; order Mycobacteriales; family Nocardiaceae; genus Rhodococcus; species Rhodococcus sp. SBT000017. The sequence continues at coordinate 682,524 of NZ_REFU01000002.1, read as the reverse complement.
CGTTCTTGGTGGACTTTCTTCCCGTCATCCGGCGACGTCTGACGCGGACGGGCTTCGTTCTCGATCACGTGCACTACTTCTCGAACGCGCTCAAACCGTGGGTTGCGCGGCGAGAGGATTTGGGGCGGTTCGTGATACGACGTGACCCACGCGATTTGAGCAGAATCTGGGTCCTCGAACCAGACGGTGCCGGCTATGTCGAGGTGCCGTACCGGACGATGTCACATCCCGCGGTGACACTGTGGGAGCACCGAGCTGCTATCGCCCGTCTCCGCGAACAAGGTCGGTCGAACGTCGATGAGAGCGCTCTGTTTTCGATGATCGAGCAGATGCGCGAGGTCACCGACCGCTCGCAGAAAGCCACCCGCAAAGCCCGGCGCAACCGTGCCCGCCGCATGCATCTCACCGGTGCCGCCGCGTGTGCACCGATCCCGGCGATCCACCCGCCGGTGGAGCCTCGAGCGGACGGCGGCACCGCCACGCCGGTCTTCAGCGACATCGAGGAATGGTGAGGCGATGACCGCATAGACAGGAAGTGGCGAAGAACCCGCCGAGTCGTCCATTGAGGATTTGGGGCACCTGCGGATGCCGTACACGCAGATCGCGGCCCTGCGGGCATGCGATGTCACCGCCGATGCGGGTCTCGACGCCTTTCGCGTCGAGACAGGCCGCGGCGTTCGTACCCTCACCTCCCTCGCGCTGGCGGGGACGGGCATTTCTCCGCGCACGGTGTTCCAGCGCTGGTGTGAGGTGCTCGGCCATCAGACCCGGTATGCGAGCACCCGAATGCTCGCCGACGCTCTCGATGCCGTGGACGGTACCGGGCTCGGCGGATACGACCGGTATTTCGATCCGGCCGATCGACAGCCGCTGTCGACTCCTATCGACCGGTGGGGCCACACCCCGTTGGCTGCGACCCCGCTGACCGCCCGTGCGGTAGCGGGCATCGTGCGAATGCACCTGGACGGACGGGCACCCACCCACCTGCAGCCCACTGCGCGGTCACAACATCCGGAGCAGATCGCGGCACCGGATCCAGTACCGCGGGTCCTACTCGACCCCGGCTACTACGAACGCGGAACGCTTGCGCGTAGACACGCCCACGGTCTTCTCGACGAAGTGGACTCCGTCCTCGCCGATGTCGAAACCCGCGCGGACAGCCTGTTGGAAGCTCTCGTCGACTTTCTCGAATCGGAGACCGCACGCGTGCCGGCCGACACCGTCGAGTGACAAGTGGTTGGTACTCGGGTTTGCACACACTCTTCTTCTCACGGCAGGGAGGCGGTGACGTCTCCGACATCTCCGAGATGAAGATCGACCAGGCCGCGAACGAACGAGGCATCGATCTGACCCCGTCTGTGGTCTACGTCGAATCCGGGTCGTCCGAGAGTCGTGGGTTTCGGAAATCTTTCGGAGAGCGCCCGGTCCAGCGTTTGAAGGCATGAGAGAAGTTGGCGAGGTCGCTGTATCCGAGTTCGGAAGCGATCTCGCTGACCGAAACCGAGCGATCGAGGAGCCGTAGCATCGCGCGTTCGTACAGCAGCGTGTGGCGGACCTTGCTGTAGGTGGTTCCTTCTTCGGCAAGCCGCCGTTTCAACGTGCTGCTCGACATCGACAATGCTTGTGCAACATCATGGTTGGTTCGCTGTCCGAGGTCCTTTTCCAACAGTTGCCTCACCTTCTCGGCGGATGACATGGACCCACTCCGCTGGGCGAGTGTCCGCTGCAGATCAGTGATAGCGAGTCGATATGCGAGAGGGTCCGAGAACCGACAAGCCTTGTTTAGTGTGTCCTCGGGTACGTGGACGAAGGAAATCGGAGCGTCGAAGAACCGGCGATTCGCCCCCGGACCTTTGTCGTGGCTCACCTCGGTCGGCTCCGGCCAGCTCAGATGGAGTGTCACCGGCGATATGTCACCGGCGAGCATGTCCAGCAGTCGTAATAACGCCGACCCGCCGTAGGTGATGACCAAGCAGTCCAGTGCGGAATCGCCTGTGTGCGCAGTGAGCCCGACGATCAGACCGTAGTCGCCAGTGTGGAACTGCGATTTCAACGCCGTGGAGATCAATGGCAGGTATGTCAGGAGATCGACGATCTCGGCGACCGAACCAGCGCTGATCAAAGGTGAACTCAGGGGCCCGAACGATGTCAACTGGGCCTGCTCGGCAAACGCAAGTCCGAGTCGAGTGGCGTGGGCGATATCGAGTTCGGGATAGACCTCCCGAAACCACCGTATCGGTGCCTGGACGTCATGCTGAATGAGCGTCGCTTCACTGGTTCCTTCGCGGTGCATGATTGCACGAAGGCGCGCGGCGGCGTCAGGGTCGAGTGCGCGGCGTTCGAGCAGTTGCACGAACGCAAGCGGTGGCACGCCCTCGTCGCTCAGCTTCACGGTGATTCCTTTGACCCGAATTCACAAGTTTATGACTCCACCGAACATAGCCGTCACCCACGTTTGCGACGACACTTTCGTCGATCACGCCAGGAACTGAGGTGGTGGCAAGCTGGACGGATTCTTGTCCGGAAGTTCGTTTGTCTTGAGAATGGGAATATTGCGTGACACCGACGCTAGCGGCGCTACACCGCTGTCGCTACGGTCGACCGAATCGAGTCGTCTTGCTCAACTCTGGATTGGCTTGAAAATCTTGGAACCCCTCGATGTACGGAGCGAGTAGGTCTGCGATATCGGTGGCGGTCTGGGCTGCGTCAGTCGGGGGCCGTGAGACATACGCCAAGGCCATCTGAACGATGGACGTGCTCAGGATATCGGCTTGGCGTTTCGGGGCTTGCACCCAGCATCGCTGAAATGTGGCAGAGAGGTGATCTGCGGCTCGCTCGACAAGCTGGGTGCTGTGAACAGTAATGAGCCGCAGGAGGTCTGCGGATGCGTCTTCTTCTCGTAGCGATCTGACCAATGGGTCACGTTCGGAGACGGCGAAAAACGCAGCCAAGCCTCGGCCGAGCGCCAATCTGATATCACCAACGCAAGTGTAGAGGCCATCGTCCACCACACTGACCAGCTGATCGGTCAGTCGTATCGCGTAGCTCTCCGCCACACCGCGCCGGGACCCGAACTCGTTATAGATGGTCTGTCGAGACAAACCGGCTTCCTTCGCGACCTCGGACATGGTCACGGACTTCCAGCTCTGCCGCAGCAGGAGAGCGCTCAATGCGTCTAACGCGGTCGCACGAAGGAGAGTGCTTGCCGCTGTCCGGTAGCCACCATCAGGGCGCGCAGTGTGGACGGAACTCATGAATAGAAGTCTAGGCGCGTTCGGACATTGGTGGTGGGAGATGATGTCGCTGTCGCCAGCGCGTCGATGCTGCCAGCGATGCGACCATTGGCGTTATCTGCGGGCGAACGAACCAGGCGCAGCGGTGAGCCGAACACCTACGAAGAACTCATCTGTTCTTTCGGTAGGTTTCCCGAGCGGCGTGCAGCGAACGCAGAGCATGCAATTCGGCACAACTGCCGGCGTGTGGCGTCAGAAAAGCTCTCCATTGCAGAGGTCGGCTACGCACACCCCTCGTCTGCGTAGCTCGACCTACATCTGGCTGATTTTCACGTCGCGAATATTTCGGCGTTCGATCCGACTCGCGCACCGTGGTAGGTCAACGGATTCCACGAGGGTGCCAACATGAACAGTAGGAGCGGTGTCAATGTGAAGAATGCAAAATCCAGCACGATACCTCGATTTCCACTGCAGCCATGGAGGCCTGAAGGGGCCGTCGTCGTGGTGTCGATCGTACTGGATCGGCACCGTTCTGTGATATGTCCAAGTTGGCCAAAGTCGCAAGGAGTCCTTGTTCTTTATGCACAAATCATCCTTCCCTCTTTGACACATGAGGAATAGCTATCGTACAACTAGGTCGTATCGAGTTCGCTCCCGTACTTAAAGGAATCAACCTTGAATCGAGCATTGGACCGTCTCGCAGTTCGTGGTCGGGTGCTGGTCACACCCTGCCAGGGGGAGCCCGAACTGTGGGACTACGAATCCGATCCACCCTACGAGACGGTTGCTCAGCGAGCTGCGCGTCATAAAACTGCAGCAGACTCTTGCATGAAATGTCATATACTGACCGACTGCGAGCAGTATCTTGCTACTGATCCTTCGCCAGTCGGAGTGTGGGCCGGTCGAATCTTGGAGACGTCCGAAGGATCTGTCGAATCAAATGCGGCGAACATTGCGACAGGTGAAGGAATCGAGGGCAAAGAAATGGATATGAATGACCGAATCAAGTCGCTTTCACCGAATGCGGCATTCGATATTCTGATAGCAACAATCGTGAATCAGCATGGCAATGGAGTCTGACGAACGTGACGCTGGAAACCTGGAAGGTTTGAGCCGGGTCGCAGCCACCCTGCTCAAACCGTCAACCGTGCGTCTGCTGAGCCGAGCGGTATGGGTAACTTGAGTACTGTGCTGGGTGTCCACCACGCGGCATCCAGCGCAATCCTGAGGTTCATGAGGATGCCGGCATCGTCCAGCTTGCAACCGCACTCTTTCGCTGCTTGTCGGATGCGGTATTTGACCGTGTTTCGATGGATCGTCATATCGTGAGCGGTCGCGGTAACGCTACAGTTGTTTGCTAGGTAGACTCGTAAGGTCTCGCGGAGCCTGCGGTTCCGCGCACTGTCCAGAAGCAAGCCTCCGAGTGAGTCTTCCGCTAGATCCCTTAGGATTTCCGGATCTTCGAGCAGAAGAGTGATGGCTGCAACTTCCTCGAAAGTTACCACCGGACTGATGTCGACCTTGCCGTCCGAAACTACGCGGGCCGCGCGCTCTGCCTGCCTGGCTGTCTTCCGAAAACCATTTTCACCACTCTGCACGGTTCCAATTGCTGCTCGAATTCGGCCGTACTTCTGAAGAACGTCTGTAACGCTTTCAAGGCAAATCCTTCCGGCGTGAATTATCGGAAACCAAACCAGGGATCGGGCATCGCCTTTACTGTTGACTTGCGGTCGACCGATCGTACCGAGTCTGACGCCAACGGTATCTACGAGCTGGTGCCAGGACTTTCTCGGGAATGGTTCCCGGTCATTCGTCCAAAACTCAATGGCAATATGGTTTCCTGTGAGATTGTAATATGAATCGATTTTGTATGCGCCCAAAGAATCTGTGCATGATGTCGACATTGCGCGTTCGAGTTCCGTGTTTACAGAACTATTTTCTTCACGTATCTTCGATTTCTCCGCTTCGTATTCTGAACATGCGTCCTGACACACGCGGTCTATGAAGACGGCAGACCTGCTGACCAGATGCGCAAGTTGATTCGCGGCCAACGTGTGCGTAGCACGCGAGAGCGAGAACAGGACATGCTCAAGAAATCTCGATTGGCCCAGGTGATAAGCGCGCGCGAGCGCCGTCAGCGGGACATGCGTGTGTGCGAGAACGCGAGCATGGCACAGGGCGGCATGCGGAGCTCGCAAGTTGTCGTGCTCAGTCCTGTCGGCCAGGAAGTCGATAGCCGCATTGATGTTGGCTTTCACGCTGGTGTGTAGAAGTCCGGTTGCGTCTGCATTGCCGTTCATTTCATGGATTGATGCACTTATGAATGAAGAGATATTCTCCGTCAACTCTGCCTTTCTGTCCTCCATCTCGTCCACAAGTGTTTCCATCAAATGAGTCGATATCATTTTAGTGTCATACCTATCCTGGTAGTTCAATTCTGGAGCGGCGCGCCATTTCGGTGACGATCGCTGCGGATCTACCTTGTCGATCTCGGGGCTTGCCCCGCCGCCTGTGCACCTCGGCTTCTCGTCAGAGCCCTCCTTGCTGGCTTCTGACGCACCGGCTCCTTTCGGTTCGGCTCGCCGGTGACGGAAGCGTCAGCGGCTTGTGGTTAATGAGCTGCACCACTAGTATCTGTACACGCAGGCTGCATCTGTCAATTAATTGGACAAAAAGTCATCGTCTGTATAGTAGTGTGCCCGGGTAGGCAGGCGGTCGGCTTTGGTCTCACCGTCGAGGGGGCGCACTCTCGCGCTGGGTCCCGGCCCCTGGGGCGAGGAGCAGTTATCCGGTTTGAAGAACCAGAAGGAGACGCCATGGCGACGCCACCGAGCAGTTCAATCGATTACGACGTCTTGATCGTCGGTTCGGGCTTCGGCGGAAGTGTCACCGCGCTGCGGCTGGTGGAGAAGGGGTACCGCGTCGGGATCCTCGAGGCCGGGCAACGCTTCGAGGACAAGGACTTCGCGAAGAACAGCTGGGATCTCAAGCGTTTCCTGTGGGCACCGAAGCTGGGTCTGTACGGAATCCAGCGTGTGCACCTGCTGCGCGATTGCCTCATCCTCGCCGGTGCCGGAGTGGGCGGTGGATCCCTGAATTACGCCAATACTCTCTACAAGCCGCAGGCACCGTTCTTCGAGGACAAGCAGTGGGCGCACATCACCGACTGGAGCAGTGAGCTCTCTCCGTTCTACGACCAGGCCACCCGCATGCTGGGCGTGGTGCGCAACCCACACATGACCCCGGCCGACGAGGTCATGAAGTCGGTGGCCGAGGACATGGGCGTCGCCGACACCTTCATTCAGACGCCGGTGGGAGTGTTCTTCGGAGACGAGCCCGGCAAGACCGTCCCGGACCCGTACTTCGGCGGTGCAGGTCCCGAGCGCACCGGATGCATCGAATGCGGTGAGTGCATGACCGGTTGCCGCCACGGAGCCAAGAACACCCTGCTGAAGAACTACCTCGGCCTGGCCGAGCGCGCGGGAGCCGAGATCGTGCCGATGACGACCGTGACCGGTCTCGTTCCGCGATCCGACGGCACCTGGGACGTCGACACCGAGCGCACCGGCGCTCGGCTCCGCAAGGGCAAGAAGACGTACAGCGCAGCCAATGTCGTGTTGGCCGCGGGCACCTGGGGCACCCAGAATTTGCTGCACAAGATGAAAGACACGGGCGCGCTGCCCAAGCTGTCGGACACACTCGGCGAACTGACTCGCACCAACTCCGAGTCGATCGTCGGAGCGGCCAAGCTTGCGGTCGATCCGAACATGGACCTCACGCGCGGAGTGGCCATCACGTCCTCGTTCCACCCCAGCCCCAACACGCACATCGAACCGTGCCGCTACGGCAAGGGCTCGAACGCGATGGGAATGCTGCAGACCCTGATGACCGACGGCGGCGGAAAGATCCCGCGTTGGCTCAAGTTCGTGTTCGCGTTGATCGCACACCCGGTTCAGTTCGTTCGCGTCGTCAATGTCCGGCACTGGAGCGAGCGCACCATCATCGCGCTGGTGATGCAGAACCTCGACAACTCGATCACCACATTCACCAAGCGTGGGCCGTTCGGCCGCAAGATTTCCAGCAGGCAGGGCCACGGCGAGCCGAATCCGACGTGGATCCCCGAGGGCAACGACGCCACCCGGCGCATCGCCAAGAAGATCGGCGGCGTCGCTGGAGGCACCTGGGGAGAGCTGTTCAACATCCCGCTCACCGCGCACTTCCTCGGGGGGTGCGCCATTGCCTCGGATTCGGCGCACGGCGTCATCGATCCGTACCACCGCGTCCACGGATACCCGACGCTGAGCGTGGTGGACGGGGCGGCTGTGTCGGCGAACCTCGGGGTCAATCCGTCGCTGACCATCAGCGCGCAGGCCGAGCGGTCCGCCGCATTGTGGCCGAACAAGGGCGAGCTCGATCTTCGTCCGGCACAGGGGCTTCCGTATCAGCGGCTCGATCCCATCGCCCCCAACTCGCCCGTTGTTCCGGTGGACGCTCCGGGTGGGCTGAGATTGCCTATCGTCGAGATCCGAAATGGCCATCTGGTCGCCGGTGAGACGGCTTCGCGGTGAAAGAAGTACTTGGTGAGCGCGCATTTCGAAACAGGAGCCCAGCCGCTCGATGCCTTCGTGCGGAGCGCAGAGTTGTCGCACTCCACATCTGGAGTGGACTCAGGTCGGATCTCTGGGGCGAACCGTCTGACCCGAATTCACAAGTTTTTGACTCTACGGAACATGGCCGCCATTCACGTTTGCGGCGACACTGTTATCAATCGCGAAGAAAATTGAGGAGTTGACATGGCAGTTGTAACTTTCGTCGCCCACGATGGTGGGAAGCACGAGGCGGGCTTGGTCGAAGGTCGATCGTTGATGCAGATTGCAACCGACAATGCTGTGCCGGGGATCGATGGAGACTGTGGGGGCGAAACGGCCTGTGGCACCTGCCATGTGATCGTCGACCCGCAGTGGTCAGGAGAGGTGGGTCTGTCCGGTGCCAACGAGGAGGAGATGCTGGCTATGAACCCCGAGCGTGAACCCACGTCTCGGTTGTCGTGCCAGATGGTGGCCTCAAAAGCGTGGGATGGCCTGATCGTTCGAACACCTGAATTCCAATTGTGATGTGTGAAAGGCAGGCACGACAGCATGAAAGTTTCTGAGTCGATCACCGACAAGGTCCAGTCGACCATCCCTATAGGGCTGCAGATCCAGGGCGCTCATCTGTACGACAAGACCCGACGGTGGGTGACTGGCACGAATGGCAAGAAGATCTTCGTCGAAAGTCCCATCCCACCGGTCGAGGATGTCGAGCTCGCCGACATCGACCTCAGTAACCCCTTTCTCTACAGACAAGGGCGGTGGCAGTCGTACTTCGAGCGCGTGCGGAACGAGGCACCGGTTCATTACCAACCCAACAGTCCGTTCGGCCCGTTCTGGTCGGTCACGCGCCATGCCGATATCGTGGCCGTCGACAAGAACCACGCTGTGTTCTCGGCCGAACCGTTCATCGTCATCGGCGTCCCGCCCCGGTTTCTCGATATCGAGATGTTCATCGCGATGGACCCGCCACGCCACGACAAGCAGCGCGCTGCCGTCCAGGGGGTTGTCGCACCGAAGAACCTCCGGGAGATGGAGGGACTGATCCGATCGCGGGTACGGGAGGTATTGGACGACCTCCCCTTGAACGAGCCGTTCGACTGGGTGCAGAATGTCTCGATCGAGTTGACAGCTCGGATGCTCGCAACTCTTCTGGATTTCCCCTACGAACAACGCCGCAAACTCGTCTACTGGTCCGATTTGGCAACCTCGATGGAGCAAGCCAACGGTGGGCCCTCGGACAACGACGAGGTGTTCGAGGGCATGCGTGACATGGCCCGTGGCCTCAGCGCTCTCTGGCATGACAAAGCAGCCAGGAGGTCTGCAGGGGAAGAGTCCGGTTTCGATCTGATCACCATGTTGCAGAGCAACGAGGACACCAAGGATCTGATCGATCGTCCGATGGAATTTCTGGGCAACCTCGTCCTGCTGATCGTCGGTGGGAACGACACGACGCGTAACTCGATGAGCGGTGGCGTTCTTGCGTTGAACCAATTCCCCGACCAGTTCGAGAAATTGAAGGCCAATCCCGATTTGATCCCCAACATGAACTCGGAAATCATCCGATGGCAAACACCCTTGGCGTACATGCGCCGAATTGCCAAAGCCGACACCGTTCTGAACGGACAATTCATCCGCAAGGGTGACAAATTGGTGATGTGGTATGCCTCGGGTAACCGCGACGAACGCGTTTTCGAGAATCCTGATGATTTCATCATCGATCGTGCCAATGCGCGCAATCACATCGCGTTCGGATTCGGTGTACACCGGTGTATGGGCAATCGGCTGGCCGAAATGCAGCTGCGGATTCTGTGGGAGGAGTTGCTTCCCCGCTTCGAGAACATCGAGGTCGTCGGCGACCCCGAGTATGTTCAGTCGAATTTCGTGCGGGGCATCAGCAAGATGATGGTGCGCCTGACGCCTACTTCCAGCGCATGACATCGCAACGGGCGATCATCGTCGGCGCAAGCCATGCTGGGGCACAACTGGCAGCTAGTTTGCGCCAAGAAGGTTGGACAGGCGAGATCGTCCTCATCGGTAACGAGTCTGCCACTCCCTATCAACGCCCCCCGCTGTCGAAGGCATACCTGGCGGGCAAATGCGTACTCGACGATATCGCCATTCGCAGCACGGACTTCTACTCCAAGCAAGGTATTCAGCTCCTGAACGCGCAGGTGGAGGCCATCGTTCGGTCGGAAGGCAACGTCGTTCTCGACACCGGGGAGAAGCTGGCTTACGACAAGCTCGCGCTGTGCACGGGAGCCCGCCCTCGTCGGCTCACCGTTCCCGGGGCCGATCTCCACGGGGTCTACTACCTACGTACCGCAGCGGACGTCGAGAGGATCCGTATGGCCACCGGCCCTGGCCGGCGGGTGGTGATCGTCGGAGGCGGCTACATCGGACTCGAGACAGCGGCATCGCTGCGCGCACTGGGCGTGCAGGTCACAGTTCTCGAGGCAACTGGGCGTGTGCTCGAGCGGGTCACTGCTCCCGAGGTTTCGACGTTCTTCGAGCGGATACATCGCGAGCAGGGAGTCGACATCAGAACGAACGCGATGGTCGAAGGCCTGTCCGGTGACCGTGAGGTTCGTGAAGTCAGTTTGGCCAGCGGGGAATCGATCCTCGCAGATCTGGTCATCGTCGGTGTCGGCGTCGAGCCGAACACCGACCTCGCCGCCGACGCGGGTCTTGTCATCGACAACGGCATCGTGATCGACGATCACACTCGGACCAACGACCCCGACATCATGGCGGCGGGGGACTGCGCGAGCCACGACATGGCCCGTTACGGCCGTCGACTACGGTTGGAGTCCGTCTCGAGCGCAGGAGAGCAGGCCAAAGTCGCTGCCTCGACCGCCTGCGGGAAGTCCAGAAAAATCGAAGCGTTGCCGTGGTTCTGGTCAGATCAGTATCACTTCAAGCTGCAGATCGCCGGCCTCAACACTGGATACGACGAAGTGGTTCTCAGTGGTGATCCCACCCGTGACAGTGATTTCAGTTGCTTCTATCTCCAGGCCGGTGAGCTCATTGCCGCCGACTGCATAGGTCGCCCGCGCGAGTTCATGTACAGCAAACGGGTGATCGCCCAGCGACTCTCCGTCCAACGCGAAGACCTGATGCTCGGCGGACTCGCGCGCAACTGACCGATCCTTCGGTCGTTGTGCACACAACAGCAACCGGTTTGCTCAGAGAAGGGAACATCGGCGATGACCATGACAGACCGCCCGCCCGGGGCACATACTACGCAGCCACCGCACGCGTATCTGGGAGCAACGGACTTCCTCGACATCGAGCACGAATCCGTGCGGGCGTTCACCGCCGCGGCAATCGGGGATGCGAGCAGCGACCGTGACAAGGCCAGACGCCTCTTCGCCGCCGTCCGCGACCGAATCTGGTACGACCCGTACACCGTGTCGGACGATCCGGCCCACTATCGAGCGAGCTTCGTCCTCGAGGCCGGGCGCGCTTACTGCGTCCCGAAGGCGGTGCTGTTGACCGCAGTGTGCCGGGCGGCGGGTATCCCGGCACTGCTCGGTTTCGCCGACGTCCGAAATCACCTGCAGACCGAGACGTTGCGCACGCTGATGGGCGGCACCGACCTGTTCGTCTACCACGGCTACAGTCGCCTCTACATCGAGGGCCGGTGGTTGAAGGCCACGCCGGCATTCAATGTCGAGTTGTGCGCTCGTTTCGGCGTGCCGCCAGTGGAATTCGACGGCGATCGCGATGCTCTCATGCATGCCTTCACCGCAGACGGAGCTCAGCACATGGAGTATGTCCGCGAGCGAGGAGTCTTCGATGACCTACCCTTGAACGCGATCTTGACGGTGCTTCGGCACGCCTACGGCCCCACGATCTTCACGGGCGCTCACCCACTCGATGATGTTTTCACCGGCCGCACCCGGCCGGGCGAAACTCCCGGGGATCGAAACTCGCCGCGGGAGTCTCGATGAACACAAGCGGTGAGAACATACGCGCCGAACCCCGTATCGCGGCCGACTGCCGATCGGTCGGAGCTCTCTCCGCGAACAATCGCGATCGTGAACACTCGGACCGCCTCGGACACCTTCGAATCGGGTGAGCCGACACCTGCTGGCAGAGCTGTGCCACATGACTGTCTCGTCGGCGCGGCCGTGTTGAGGCCGGGCACCGGAAGTTGCACCGAACAGACGAGACCCGTTCTGCCGCTGGGGTTGCGGCCGATGAACGACCGATCCGAACGCCTCCCCGGGCACGAGACGCCGCGCGATACCCATATCCCTCTCCTGTGTGCGCAGCCGCTACCGCGAGAGCGGCCCGAACGGCGTCTACCGATGTCTCTTATCTATGCAAGGAGCGCAGCATGATGAACAACGCACCTCACACCCCCGCCAGGACCGTGGCGATCACAGGTGGAGCTCGCGGCATCGGCTATCAGACAGCGAAGGAGTTGATTCGACGAGGCCACCGGGTCGCCATCGGCGACATCGACGAGGCACGTGCGAAGGAGGCCGCCGCCGAACTCGGGGTGAAGGTCGTCACCCGACTCGACGTCACCGAACCTGACTCGTTCACAACGTTTCTGGACCTGGTCGAACGTGAACTCGGACCCCTCGACATCCTGATCAACAACGCGGGCATCATGCCTACCGGCCACGCCCACGAAGAGGACGATGCAGTAACCCGGCGGCAAGTCGAGATCAATGTCCTGGGGGTCATCTTCGGGACCAAACTGGCTCTTCAGCGCATGCTGCCGCGCCGCACCGGACACATCATCAACACTGCGTCATTGGCCGGCGAGCTCGCGGTACCTGGTTTGGCGACCTACTGCGCTACCAAGTTCGCAGTCATCGGATTCACAGAGGCCGCACGACTGGAGTACCGCAAGTCAGGGGTTCGACTGTCCACAGTCCGCCCGACGTTCACCAACACCGAACTCGTCGCCGGAACCGCCGGCGCAAAGGGATTACGCAACGCCGAGCCGGAGGAGATCGCCCGCGCGACAGCAGATCTGATCGAGAATCCACGCCCCTTCGTCCGCGTCACCCGTCTCGCCGGCGCAATGGTCGCGGCGGTGAAATTCGTCCCCCGGCGTCTGGCGACCGGACTGGGTGCGGCCCTGAACACAGATTCGGTGTTCCTCGCGGACGTCGACATGGCTGCTCGCCGAACGTATCTCGACAGAATCCGGAACAGCTGAGCGTGCCGACACGCGCGCTCGACCATCCACCCGAAAGGCAGCCACAGTGACCCACACGACTCTGATCGAGAACTATCCCCACCGGATGGGAGGGCACTGCGGGTCAGGTGCAATGCGAGACCTTCTCCAGTGGCATGGTCTGGGATGGGACGGACCACCCGACGAGGGGTTGGTGTTCGCACTGGGTGGTGATCTGGGTTTGTCCTACCTGCGATCGGACGACCTGGTCCCACCGATGTACCTGGTCGGCCGCGGTGCCGACTTCGAGATCGACTTACCGCGCAGGCTCGGCGGACAAGTCGAGGTTCTCACGACCGACGATCCCGCTGAGGGATGGTCATGGGTTCGCGACGACATCGATGCGGGACGACCCAGTCTGGTCTGGGCCGATATCGCTGAGCTGCCCTACCTACGGGTGAAACTGCAGATGAGTCGTCACGACATCGTGGTGATCGGCTACGACGAGATCGGGGGGACTGCCTCGGTCGTCGACAACGATCGGGCCGATGTGCAGGAGATCCCGCTCGACGCGCTCGCTCGGGCGCGATCTTCCACCTCGTTCCCGCAACCGACACGTCACTGCACGTACCGAATCACATGGCCGCAGACACTGCCGCCCGTGTCTACTGCCGCGGCCGCGGCCTTTGCCCGATCCGCCGCCAGCATGCGCGCCCCATCGACACCGGGAATAGCCGACCACGTACCAGCGGCCGGTGCCGAAGGATTGGCCGCGGTCGACCAGCTGGCAACCGACGTCAAGAGCTGGGTCGACCTTCCGCCCGATGACCTCGAGACGTTGCTGTTCAGTCTCGGTATCTTCATCGAAAAGGCCGGAACCGGAGGCGGGCTCTTTCGTCGGCTTCTCGCCGACGGCTGTACCGAGATTGCACGTCTGACCGGGGATCCCGCTACCGCAGACCTCGCGGTGGCCGCCGATCACTGCGCCCAGGCCTGGACCGAAACTGCCCGCGCCGGAACACAACGCGGTCTCGATGTGCGAACACGCGCAGCTGCGGTGGCCGTGTCGGCTGCCGAACTGCCTGCACTCGAGCTGATCCTGGTGGAGTCCCTGGAGTCTGCTTCACGCTCGCTGTCCGCCATCACGAGATGATGCCCATCGTCGTTCGACGGCGCGCGGTAGACGGTGCATCGCACTGTGCTGCAGCCTCTCGTGCCGGATCGCCGCAGGCGTGCGGAGGCACCGAACGACCGAAGAGTTGCCGGACGGAACAGTCGAACGCCTCTCGGTGGACGCTGCATCGATGCCGTGTCGTTGCTCGGCAACAGACCCTGATCTCTGCCCCGCGCCGACAACAATTCAGCCGCCGACGGAAGCCTTCGATGTTCGCGGTCACCGTTTTCGGCTCGACGGCCGCGTCGTGTGCGCTATCGGGCCAGGCCCGTTATCTTCTAGCTGATACTTGAAACCGAGGGCTACGGTAGCCAGACCCGGTATGACTTCTCGCCCCTGTCATCGATGATCCGGGGGGGGTGGGGGGCTGTCGCCGGGTGTTGACGTCGGATCGGTGACCGGACGAAGGACTGCTTCATGGCCACGAGCTACGCCGTGTTTTGCGGCATCGACGTGGGAAAATCCGAACATCACGCCGTCGGTCTCGCCGTCGACGGAACCCGTCTGTACGGCAAAGCCCTACCCAATGACGAGGCCCGCCTGCGCACAGTGTTCGACCGCCTCGCCACGCGCGGGCCGCTGTTGATCGTCGTCGATCAGCCTAATACGATCGGCGACGCCCTGCCGGTCACCGTCTCCCGATCCTGCGAGCACCAGTTCGCGTCCCTACCGGGTCTGTCGATGCGCCGCATCGCAGATCTGTATCCAGGGCAAGCCAAAACTGATGCGCGGGCCTGCGTTCATCATCGCCGACACGGCCCGGACCATGCCCCACACGCTGCGACGAGTCGATACCGGTGATGACACACTCGCCGAGCTCGGTGTGCTGATCGGTTTCGATGACGATCTCGCCGGTGAAGCAACCCGCGTCAGCAACCGAATCCGCGGACTGCTGACCGGCATTCACCCCGCGCTCGAACGAGTCCTCGGACCGCGTGTGACACACCCGGCAGTGCTCGAGATCCTGTCCCGCTGCGGTAGCCCCGGCGGCATCCGCGCTGCTGGTAAGCGGAAACTGACCGCTTCGCCGCCAAAAACGCGCTCAGGATGGGGGCAAGACTGGTTGCGGAGATCTACGCCGCACTCGAGGCTCAGACGGTAGTAGTGCCCGGGTCTGCGGCTGCCGAGACTGTTCTACCCAAACTGGCGGACTCGCTCAAAGAGACACTGCAGCAACGCAACACAGTTGGCTCGGACGTCGAGAGGATGCTCGGTGCCCACCCTCTTTCCTCGCTCCTGATCTCGATGCCAGGCGTCGGAGTCAGGACTGCCGCACGCATCCTTCTCGAAGTCGGTGACGGATCGGCATTCAAATCAGCAGGACACCTGGCCGCCTACGCCGGCATCGCACCCGTGACCCACCGATCCGGCACCTCGATCCGAGGTGAGCATTTAGCGTGATCAGGAAACCGCAAACTCAAACGCGCGTTGTTCCTTTCGGCCTTCGCCGCGCTGCACGACCCCACCAGTCGCGCCTACTACGACCGCAAGCGAGCCGAAGGCAGGAAACACAACGCCGCGCTCATCTGCCTCGCTCGACGCCGATGCGACGTCCTGTACGCCATGCTCAAGAACAAGACCCTGTACCAACCGCCCGCAGCTCACGCAGCTTGACAGAAACCATAGGGACACGTTATTGAGGCGTGAGGTTCACCCCAACGGTACCAACGGCAGCGGTTGTACCCGCGTTCGCCGACGATCACGGTCGGATGCCGTGCGTGGGGTTGATCTGCCGCGAGGATTTCCGACACTGGAGATGACTATTCTGAAGCCGCGTTTGCGGACTGCCCGTAACTGTAGTGGACAGCGTTCGGGGTTCGGTACCCGAGCGCCGAATGGCGGTGTTGTGAACTGTAGAAGCCGTCGATGTATCTGACGATGTCTTGTCGTGCTTTGCTTTTGGTGGAGTAGATCGTTCGGTAGACGCATTCGTTCTTGAAATCAGCGAAGAAACTTTCGGCCATACTGTTGCCCCACAACACCCCGCGAAGACCGCATCCGCGGAGAGCTCACGAGAGCCCGGTAAGCCCGCGAGGTACATACGGCAAGTTCGGAGTGGAAGATCGCTCCCGGCTCGATCCGGGTCAAGGCTCTAAATCGAGATGGCTCCGTTCACTTGGGGACACGCCAACCTCTCAGGTGATTAATCCGACGGGGATTACCCGAAACCATGTACCAGGTACTGCACGTACCTGATACTGTGCGAACACCTTATCGCGACGAGCTGCGCAGACAGAAGAGGAGAGACCGGTATCTATACAGAAATTGCTGGTCGAGCGACAGCCAGTCTTGTGACCTTTGGAAATTCGATTGCCCTCGCCGGCCAGGCATTGCGGTGGGCCGTGCGCGATATTGTCACCGGACGGTTTCCGTTTCGGGAGTTTGTCACACAGACGTGGTTCGTCATCACCGTAACGACGTTGCCAGCGATCCTGGTCGCGATCCCGTTCGGCGTTATCGTCTCGGTGCAGGTCGGAAGTCTAACCCAGCAGGTCGGGGCCACATCTATCGCCGGAGCCGCCGGTGGACTCGGGATCATTCAGCAGGGGGCACCGATCGTCACCGCGCTCCTGCTCGGTGGTGCGGCAGGGTCGGCCATCGCCTCTGACCTTGGCGCACGCACCGTCCGTGAAGAAATCGATGCCATGGAGACGCTCGGACTAAATTCGACACGTCGACTCGTCGCACCTCGATTCGTCGCGGTTCTCATCGTCGCTCCGATGTTATGCATGCTCATCGTGTTTACCGGTCTCGTGGCCGGCTACATCCTTAGCGTCAACGTCCAGGGCATCACGCCGGGGAGCTACGTCGCATCGTTCGCATCGTTCGCATCATCGGCGGACATCCTTGTAGCGCTGATCAAGTCAGTGGTGTTCGGTCTCGTGGTCGTGACAATCGCGTGTCATCGGGGCCTGTCCACGAAAGGTGGCCCCAAAGGTGTGGCCACATCTGTCAACGCCACCGTGGTCCTAGGGGTAGTGGCGTGCTTCGTCATCAACGTGTTCATCACCCAACTGACCATCATGTTCGTCCCGCAGACCATCGGATGACGGAGAACACGTGACCGCAGTACCATCCACCCGTTATAGTTTTGTTACTCGTCCGATCGTGCGTGCTGTGACACCCCTCGCTGAGGTCCCCGCGCAGCTCGGGCACATTACAACATTCACCATCGACACCGTCGCCGGAATTCGGCACGTCGCAACCACCTATCGACGACAGACGTTTTTATTCATACAGGAGTTTGCCTGGGGACGAGGCGCTGTACTGGTCGGCGGGGGTACCGCGATCGTGCTTGTGATTCTCGGAATGGCTGTCGGGGCGTCCATCGGCATCCAGGGCTACGCCTCGCTAGACCTGGTCGGGATGGGGTCTCTTACGGGATTCATTTCGTCATACGCCAACACTCGAGAGTTGGCACCGATGATCGCCGCGATCGGTTTCGCAGCCCAGGCCGGCTGTCGCCTCACTGCGGAAATAGGTTCGATGCGTATCGCCGAAGAGATCGATGCGCTCGAGTCGATGGCGGTGCGGCCGATTCCGTACATCGTCAGCACGCGTGTGGTCGCGGCGATCACTACCATCATCCCCCTCTACATCGTAACGCTGATACTCAGTTTCGGCGCGGCCAAGCTGGTCGTCATCCTTTTACACGGCCAGTCGGGTGGCACCTATGACTTCTATTTCGATGCGTTCCTCAAACCGCAGGATTTGGCGTTCTCAGTAATCAAGGTCCTCGTTTTCGTGGTGTCGGTCGTCATCATCCACAGCTACCAGGGTTACTACGCCAGCGGCGGAGCAGAAGGCGTCGGCCGCGCGTCTGGTCGAGCGATCCGCAGCAGTCTCATCATCATCGTCGTGGAGGACATGATCTTAACCCTGTTGATGTGGGGTTTCGATTCGGGCGTCAAGATTTCGGGCTAGGAGTTCAAGTGGCTGTATTTCAAGATCCATCAGGACGCGCGCCCTCACTGGCGAACTTGACCCTGCGCGGGATCGGGGTTCTCGTCGTAGTGACGGTTGCCGGCTATCTTCTGGCGGGCAACGCGACCGGAAAATATGAAGACAACACGACAGTGACGATCACCACCGACGCGGTTGGTGACGGGTTGAAGGGCGGATCGGAGGTGAAGTATCGGGGCTTCACGGTGGGCAAGGTGTCCTCGGTGTCGGGGCGCGACCAAAGTGTAAATGTGAAAATCGAGCTCACCGGAGTGAACGACGACATCCGGTTGCGTCAGGGCATGGCCGTGAATTACACGTCCGCCAGCGCGCTGGGGCCGACGGCACTGGAGATTGTCGACCCCGGGCGGGGAGTCCTCATCCGTGATGGCGGCAGCGTCTATGTGAGCAAGCTGCAGTCCGAACACACTTCGGTATCGACCCTGATTCGAAAACTCTCGAAGCTGGTCGATGCTCTCGATCAGCCGGCGTTCAATTCTGTGGTGAAGTTTGTCGTCGATGATTCCCAAACGTTTGCCGATGCCGGCCAGCTCATGTTCCAGATCGCGCAGCTCACTCGGGACGTTCAACAGCGGCCAGTGGGCCAGGATTTGGCGATCGCGGCAGACCTGTCCCAGGGCGTTGCCGACTTCATGACGCCGTTCGTTCCGGGCATCCTCATAAACGTCGACGTCGCTGACTTCTTCGCCACCGACGAGGCCATCAATCAGGCCACAGGCAACCTCAACAGCACCGGCGAGGTTCTGTTCGGGGGACTGGGAGGACTGTTGAGCGAAAACTACCCGGCGTTGAGTTCGGTACTGGACGTCGGCCTCGATCTGGCGAGGCCGGTCGCCAGATCGGCATCGGGACTCGCGCAGACCATTTACACCATCCCGCAGATCCTGGACAGCATCGACAACGCCACGCCGCAAGTCGGCGAGCGAGTACAACTTCAGGTCGCCCTGGTAGTGCAGACGTCACCTGCGCTGCAGAGCGCGCTTGCAGCAGGAGGACCAAGAAGATGAAGCTCAAGTCGTTAATTCCCACCATCGTCAAGATCGTCGCGTTCGCCGCAGTCATCGGCGTTCTCACCTACGTGATCATCGCCATCCTCGAACCCAGCTCGGACGGAGCGAGTTCTGAACGGTCTGCGGTCTTCTCCGATGCATCTGGGCTCAAGCCTCGCGACGGTGTGCGTTTGGCGGGAGTAAAGGTCGGTTATGTGACGGCGATCGGCCTGAAAGGGCCCACCGCGGTCGTTCATTTCCAACTGAACAACGACGTCGCGATCACGTCGAGCACCACCGCCGCCGTGCGTTATCAGAATCTTCTCGGACAGCGATATGTCGAATTGATCGGTGCGGCACAGGGAAAGACACAGGGGGCGGCGCTCACACAGGTGGCACTCGACAAGACCGTTCCCTCATTTGATGTGTCCACCTTGTTCAACGGGTTCAAGCCGGTGTTCGACACGCTTAACGCCGACGAGATCAATGAACTGCAGTCCAACTTGTTGCGCGTTGCTCAAGGTGATGGGAGGGGTATATCGCCTGTTCTGGAGCAGGTCGCCAACATCACCGCCTACGGGGACCAGCGGTCTGAGATCATCACGAATATCGTGACGAGTCTCGGCCAGGTCTCCGACCAACTCGAAGGCCGCTCGGCGCAGCTGGTCGAACTCGTCGACCAGCTGGGATCGATCGTCGACGCCTTCAGCCGCGTGAGTGACCGGTTGCGGGAGTCGCTGGGCGAGGTCAACCGGTCCATGGAGAAAACTGTCATCGCCGGGGAGCAACTTGACTCAACGTACGACCAGAGTTTCGCGACGATCTATCAGCGTCTGGCGCGAGAACCCGGGGAGTTGGAGGGGCTGCTGAATGGCGCGGTACTGCTCAAGCCCCTTATGGACTCGCTGAACGCTTCGACGAATTCCACGCCGAGTGAGGCACGATGTTCGAAAGGCCTTCTGCCCCTGCCGGATACAGCCACGATTGCGCTTATGGGGCAACGATTGGTGGTGTGTAAGTGAGGTTGTTCAGTCGAAATCGACCGCATCACCAGTCCGAACGCAGACGCGACCTCATCGTCGCCGCTGTGGTGGTGGTGACCGTGGTGGTCGGTCTGGTAATCGCCGGGACCGTGTATATCGCACCGCCCGGCCAAAAGGTGTACTCGGCTCAACTGGTCAACACCGGAGGGCTGGAGTCGGGTGATCAGGTGCGTATAGCGGGGATAAGACAGGGAACGGTGTCGTCGGTGGACCTCGCGGGAACGTTTATCACAGTCGAATTTCGACTCGACGACTCAGTGCCAGTCCGTTCGGATGCCACCGCAGCGGTTCGCCTGATCACGCCGATCGGCGGGCGAGTTCTCGATCTGGACCCAGGGTCAGGACCGACCTCGCTGTCGGGGGCGATCCCCCTTGTTCAGACATCGAGTACTTACGACATTTCGGACACGCTCGAGACGACGACGCCGGTGTTCCGCGATGTAAAGGGCGTCGATCTCCGTCAGACTGCGTCGCTGCTGCAGAATGCGTTCTCCGACGGCAACACAAACATTCCCGACGCACTGAGGAACACCAGCAGTTTGATGGAACTCTTAGAGCGACAGTACGGTCAGCTCGACAAAGCGGTCGCTCTATCCGATGAATACGTCCACGCTTTCGCCGATCAAAAACAGGTGCTGGTCGACTTTCTCCGTCAACTCAGCTTCCTTGCCAGTACGCTGGGACCTGATATCGATAACGTCCGCGGCGGGTTCGACCTTCTCAGTCGTCTGTTCAAACTTCTCACGAGGCCGCTCGTGGCTTACAGCGATGGAATCGAACCGTCTGTCCAACAATACAAGACGCTCCTCGACAAGGTGTCGTCAGAGCTGCCAGGCTACTCCGATGCCCTGGCCCAGGTTGATCAGATCACTCAGCGCCTCGGCGTCCTCCTCCAGGCGCCGGTCGGTGCGTCGACTACCACAGAACCAGAGGTTCGTGTGTGCATTCCGAGTGGTGACGACAAATGTTGACTACATGGATCCGAAGACTGTTGCTCCTGATCGCCGTGGTGGTTGTGGTGGTCGCTAGTGTGGAAATAGGGGGGAGGGTGTCCGACGACACGCGCTCCCTGTGTGCCGAGTTCACCGACGCATCGGGCCTCTTCGAAGGCAACACAGTAGCCATGCTCGGCAAGAAGATAGGCAGCGTCGTCGGGGTGCACCAGAATAGTGATCAGTCCGGTGTAAGGATCGACATGCGGATCGACAAGAGCGTTCCGCTGCCCGCCGACGTCGGCGCGACTCTGGTGTCGACATCCATCGTGACCGAACGTCAAATCGAGTTCACCAAGCCGTACTCTGATGGAGCCCGATACGAGACGGATCAGTGCATTCCGTTGAGTAAGACGAGAACCCCGCTGGGAATCAGTCAGACGCTCGACTCGATCAGCAACTTGTCCGAGGACCTGGTCAAGGACAACGGCAGGAACACCGACGCGATCTTGCAGTCCCTCGAGCTCGTCTCCCGCAATCTAGAAGGAACGCAGGGTGACGTGGCCGGGATCATCAAGGACTCAGCCACGCTCATCGACGACCCGGCAAAGCGGGATATGCAGATTCGCAGCATCGTCGGGAACCTCGCCGCACTGACGGGGGTGGCAACCGAGAACGACAAAGAGGTGACCGCCCTCTTCGACAACTTCGTAGGTGCCATCGAGGTCATCATCGCGTTCGGCCAGACCTTCGGCTCGGCAGTCGAGTACGCGGGGACGTTCGTTCCGATCCTCTCGAGGTTCGCAACAGATTTCGGTCCCCCGATATTCGCGATCGGTGATGCTGCCGTTCCGCTCATCGCCGACATGGGAGAGCAGCCGGACATGGTGGTAGCGATCGCAGCCCGCACGGCAGACCTCATCGTGAAACACCCCGATGCCAAGTCAATTGTGCAGGCGTTCGCAGTGTCGCTGCCTTTGCGAAGCCTGGTCGGTGGCTGCGCCGCGCCGGTGGCAAACGGAGTCTGCGGGTCCAGCGATGTATCGAGGACGATCGCAGGGATGATGGGGGGAGGGGCCTGATGATCTCGGTCAATCGCGCATGCCTCGGACCCATGGTGGTCGCACTGATGGCAACGATAGTTTTCGTGACATCGTGTGGGATCAACGCCGACAATCCGCCGACGATAGCGACCTCCGACGCGGACGGTTACGACATCCAGATGGAGTTCACCAGCGCACTCAACTTGCCTGCCCTCGCAAAAGTTCTCTCGGGGGGAATCAGCGTCGGGTTCGTCGAAGATGTCACGTACGAGAACGGGCATGCGGTCGTGAAAGCTCGCATCGACAACACGACTCAGCTGCCGGGGGAATCGCGGGCTGAGCTGCGTCAGGACACTCTCCTTGGTGAGATCTACGTTGCCATCCTTCCCCCAGCCGAGCCGTCGACGGGTGCCTTGCTGCGGTCGGGTTCGGTGATCCCGTTGGCACGGACCGAGCCGGCAGCAAATGTCGAGGACGTCATGCGCGGGATGTCGAATGTCCTCGGGGGCGGTGAGCTCGACAAGATCCACACCGCGATCTCGACATTGAACACCACGTTCCCCAAGGACTTGCAGCAATTCGACGCCCTATACCAGACAACGCTGGAGACCGTCTCGGAGGTCTCCTCGAATACCGACAAACTCGACGTAGTGTTGAGGTCGGCGGATCAGACTCTGAAAGTGATCTTGGACGATCCGTCGGGAATCGACCGGATGCTGACCAAGGGCGGACGCAACTTTTCTGGCCTCGGCTACTCCCTGATCGAGGTCGCGTTACTCATCGCCAACTTGCGTGATTTCGCAGTGTCCGCGGGCAGGATCGTGGATCCGGAGTACTTACGGATAAAGGAGTCAGTGGCCGGGATCGCCCCGGTGATCGATTCGATCGCCAACTCCGACATCTACTCGAAGTCCGTCACGGAGCAGGCAACGAGCGTCATCCGCGACAAACTCATTCCATTCGTGCGGTCGCCCGACATTAACCTCTCGGACATCTCCATCGATGGTCGGGACCTAGCGCGGCGTGACGCCGAATCCTTCGTAACCGTGTTGAGATCAATCGGAATGATGCCGTGAACCGCAGCAGCACGCTCATATCGATACTGGCTCTCGCCGTCGTGTTCGTCGTAGGGCTCGGCTACCTCGTCGTCGGCGTGGCACACATCAACCCCACCCGCTCCGAGTACTCCTTAACCGCCATCATCGACAGCTCAGGCGGTCTGCTGGACACATCGCCGGTGATGGTGCGGGGGGTACCCGTCGGAAAGGTGTCCTCGATCAACGTCGCGGATTCGGCAATTAAGGTCGAGATGACGATTGATTCCGACCACAAGATCCCCCAGGACAGCGAGATGTCTATCCAGAATCTGTCGCTCGCGGGGGAACAGTACATCAACTTCGTGCCCGCGGGCACGGCAACCGGTGGGTACTTCGATAACGGAGACGTGGTGCCCGCGGACGCGGTGCACGTGTCGCAATCGGTTCCCCAGGTGTTGCCAAAGTTGGCTGCAGTGGCAGATGGGCTCGACCCGGAATCGATCGAGTCCATCAACAAGACCGTCGCCGAGGCCGTCGCCGGACGGCAGGACGACCTCGACACGATCGGCGACATGATGCACCGTGTAGTCGATTTCGTCGGCAAAGATGGGTCCGTCCGGGTGACCGCAGACAACGCCGAGTTCCTGCTCGGCCTCTTGGCCGATGCCGGGGACGTCCTCAGTACGGCATCTGTACGCACCCCTGACGCCGTGAACGGGCTGGCGCGGATTCAACGGGCGTTCATCAGGTTCACAACCACCTCGTACGACAAGTGGCCTCCCGTGTTGAAGCTTGTGGAAAAGCTCAACGGCTATATTCAGATCCTGCAGCCGGATCTGCTGACGATCACCCGGGCGGTGAAACCGGCGACCGAGAAAGTTGCCGACACATACGTCGACTTCGGGTCGATCGGCGACCTCCTCGGCCGGACTTTCCCGGCGTCGCGACCAGGTCGCGCCGAGGTCCCCGTCACCGTGTCGCCGCCACTACGGTGACGCCCCGTCCGCAAGCGACTGTCACCGTTATTACACAGAAGGTCCCACATGACAAATGACGACCGAACGAAACCGCACCCCGAGCCCACTGAAGTCGAGGACAGCGCGGCCGCAGCGACGCCGGATGGCGATCTACTGATGGACGAAAACGCCCCAGCCGCGTCCGCCGTAGCCACGGCTGGGGCTGGAGACAGCGACGTCGACCCCCCCTCGCCAGGTGGGCACCGCTGGTCAGCATCGCCGCGATCACGTGCCGTGGTGGTTTCGGCCGTGATCGTGGTGCTCGCTGTGCTGGCCGGCGTGTTCGCCTACCTCTACCTCGAGGCCGACGAAGCGAAGTCGGTATTGGAAAACGACGCCGCGCAACGGGCCGCCGCGGCGAAGGCCGCCTCGGATTACACGACCAGATCCCTGACCTACAGCTACCAGAACACCGACGCCTTTTTCGCGGCAGTCAAAGAGGACGCGGGTGAGGCTCTAGTCAAGCGGTACGACGAGGTTCGGCCGACGCTGACCCAGATTATCCAGCAGGCCCAGGTGCAGGCGTCGGGACGCGTTCTGGCCACCAGCGTCACCGGTGAAACCGGTGACGCCGACGGAGAATACACGGTGATGGTCTTCGCGAGCCAGAAGACGCAGAACGTGCAGAATCCACAACCGAGTGAACTGCCGACATTGTTGAAGGTGGTCGTGACGAAAACCGCCCAGGGCTGGCAGATTCAGGACTATGGCCCAGCTGAATGAGACGGCTGCTCCGCAGAAGGAGTTCCACGAAGAGCAAGATGCAGGACGGTACTCATTCTTCGACGCGGTCGCAGATGTCGGCGGGGTCGACGCCGGTGAGGAGTTGGGTGATCTCTTCGGGTGGCGGGTGCCCCCTCGATCGGGTCAGTGATCCGTCCCGGTGTTTCCGGAGGGTTCGTCTCAGGGAAAGATGAAACCTCATGGCAGCAGGATCGAAGCGGTACTCGGCGGAGTTGAAGAAGGATGCCGTCGACATGGTGGCTCGGTTGGTGGCGCAGGGCGATACCGAGTGGGCGGCGATGCGCAAGACCGCGGATTTGCTCGGTGTGGGCGCCGCTGAGACCGTTCGTCAGTGGGTTCGGAAGGTACCCGTCGACGGCCCGGGCAGCACTGTCGAGTTACGTGCCGACGCCGAGGTCATCAGGAAGTTGCGTCAGGAGAACGCCGAACTCAAACGGGCCAACGGGATACTCAAGGCGGCGTCAGCTTTTTTCGCGGCCGAAATCGACCGGCCACACCGATAATTGTGGACTTCATCGGCACTCACCAGGGAAACCGGGTGGGTGCCGATGGTCTTGTCTGGGGTGTCGACTCGATGTGCACGGTGCTCTCCGAGCACGGTATGCACATCGCCCCGTCCACGTACTACGACCATGTCACTCGGGTGCCGTGTGCCCGAATACTGTCCGATGCACATGTCATCGATGCCATTCACATGCTCCGGACGCGGCAACCGCTCGCACGGGTTCTCGGTTCGCGGAAGACCTGGATTATGTTGCGCAGCAGCGGTATCGAGGTAGCTCGATGTACCGTCGAACGACTAATGCGGGAAATGAGGTGGCACGGTGCGCTCAAAAAGAAAGCGGGTCCGCACCACCGTCGCCGATCCGACCCACCCGCGGGCCGAGGATCTGGTGAAGCGCCGGTTCACCGCGGTGGCACCGAACCGGCTGTGGGTCGCCGATTTCACCTAATGCCGCACGATGTCGGGGTGGGCGTTCACGGCGTTCGTCGTCGATGTGTTCGCCCGGAAGATCGTCGGGTGGAAGGTCGCATCGGAGATGACCACCAGCCTCGTCGACACCGCCATCACTAACGCGATTGATTCCCGAAAACGTTCTGGTGTAACTGCTTTGAGTAATCTGATCCACCACAGTGGCGCTGGATCCCAGTACACGGCGATCGCATTCGGGCAGCGTTTGGCGCAGGAGGGCATCGCGGCGTCGATCGGAACGGTCGGCGACAGTTACGACAATGCCCTTGCCGAATCGGTGAACGCCGACTACAAGAATGAGCTCGTCGACAACGGCCCTCGCTTCCCCGGTGCCGCGGAATTGTCGTTGGCCACCGCACAGTGGGTCGCGTTCTACAACCGCGAACGCCCCCACAGCTACTGCCACGACCTCACGCCCGACCACGCCGAGCAACTCCACTACGATCGCACGCGCACCCTCAATCCGGAGGAGGCACTCACGCAGTGAGCCCTCCGGAAATGCCGGGACGGATCACAGTTTGCGAGTGGTCGAACACCGACAGAATCGGGAATGTCGGGATTTTGCAGGCCTCCTCGCCGTGCCGACGGTCGAAGACACAGCGATGGTCACCACGGCGCTGAAGACGGCGTTGCGGCGACGAGATCACGGTGGACACCGCGTCGGCTCAGGGCTCATCCATCACAGCGATGCCGGCAGTCAGGGCGGATTTAACCTGTCGTCGCAACACAGTGCCGTGAAGCCGAGTTCATCTGCTCTGCAAGCACTTCCGCTGGGGTTCGCCACCCAAGTGTTTTGCGCGGGCGGTTGTTGAGTGCATCCGTCACGGCCTGAACGTCACTTCGACGGTATCGAGCGAGATCGGTTCCCTTCGGAAAGTATTGTCGCAACAATCCATTGGTGTTTTCGTTCGTTCCCTGCTGCCAGGGGCTGTACGGGTCGCAGAAGTACACACGGATCCCGGTTTCTGCGGTCAACTCCGCATGACGTGCAAGCTCCGCCGCGGTCCCAGGTCACCGATCTGCGCAGGTGCTCCGGCAGCGGTGTCATCGCAGCCTGGAGTGCATCGCAGACCGACTGACATGTATGGGCCCAGGACATCTTTGACCGATTGTCATCGACACATCGTTACCCGCTTCTGGGGCGGTGGGCGTTGAAGTTCCGAATGGGTTTGGTTGAGGTTCGCGCGTAGACGCCGAGCTCGGTGGTTCCGTCGAGGACCCGAAAGTAGTTGTCTTCGACCACGACAGTCACGATGGTTCCGGCATGGGTACGGCCGACCTTGAGCAGCTGACCGGTCACCATGACCCGGCCGTCTTTCGGGACGCGTCGCTGTACGGTCTGCGGTCCGGCCGGCGGCGGCGCGGGCAACGTTCCCGTAGCTTCCCGTGCGCCGGTCAGACCCGCGAGCTGGCTGGCATCGAGCGGGTTCGGCAGTGTCGCGAGCAGGACGTTGTCGACACTGGCGTGGATCAGCCCTGAGGCGATTCGCAGCGTCACTCGTGTTCCCGCTCTGTCGGCTCCGAGGTGAAGTCGGTGACCGGCGAGGATGACGGTTCCGTCTCGTCCTGCGGTTCGGTCGACCTCGATCGGTCTCGGTTTGGTGGGCAGGACTGCGGTGTCTACTGCCGCTGTTGCCGGAGATGGTCGGCCCTGGCGTGTGCCGCGCATGGCGAGGCGTTCGAGGTCGGTGTGGGTCAGTCGCGAGCGCACTGTCTTGATCACGGTGTCGTCGAGGATGACATGAATGCTGACCAGGTCGATCCACAGGGTGACGGTCCGTCCGGCGTGGTTGCTTCCGATCCACAATTGTTGCGCTCCAGCGACATTGGTCACGCCGCTCGGTGGTACCTGGGTGTCGAGCTCGATTGCACTGCTGCTTCTTTCACGGCCCACCGTTGTCAGGCTGGAGCTTGCAGCGGTGAGAGTTGATGACGAATCGGACTGGCCGTTGTCGGTTGTTCCGTCGTGATGCTCGTGGTGGGCTCGCGCACGGAACAAACTCGCGGGTGTTGCCATGTCCAGACTCTGGTGGGGCCGCAGGGTGTTGTAGGCGTGCACCCATTCGTCGAGGGCGGCTTGGGCAGCAGCGATGTCGGCGAATGCGCCTGCCTCATCGAGGAATTCACGACGAAGGGTTCTGTGGAATCGTTCGATCTTGCCAGTTGTGGTGGGTGAATGGCGTCGGGTCAGTCGTGCGGTGATCCCGAATTCTCGGCATGTTCGCTCGAACAGCACTTCGGCCGGCAGCGGCCGAGTGTGTTTACCGGTGAATTGTTTCCCGTTGTCGGTGAGTACCTCGAACGGCGAACCCCACTTGTGGATGGCAGCGATGAATGCTTCACATACTGCGTTCCCGGAGGGGTGCTCGAGGACGGTTGCGGTCACGATGAATCGTGAGTGGTCGTCGATTCCGGTCAGCATTTTGCACTCGCGTCCGCCGACGAGGAACATTCCGCCGACGAGGTCGAGCTGCCATAGGTGCATCGGCGCTTCGCGCTGCCAACGTTTGTAGACTCGTTTATGTTGTTGCTCTTGATGATTGACCAAGCCGTTGCGGACGAGCGTTCGGTGGACGGTCGCGCGAGATGGGGTTCGGTCTCCGATTTCTTTGCTTAGCTCGAAGCAGATGCGGCGTGCGCCCCACCGCCGGTGATGTCGTCGCATCTCGCAGATGAGGGCTTCGATGTCGGGCTGGATACGGTTCGGGCTCGCATGCGGTCGTCTCGACGAGTCGACAAGTCCGTCGATACCCGAGTTTTCGTATCGCTTGCGCCACGCTGTGACGGTCTGTCTGGAGACGCCGAATCGCTCGGCGACGTCGCTGACCGGTGAGCCGTCGTTGACCTCGGTAATTGCTCGGAAAGCGGACCTGGACAGTGAGTCGTTCGGCGATGTTGGCATCGGATTCGAGGGGCTGAGGGGAAGGCACACCCAACGATCACCAAAGCTGGTGAAGCGTCAGATATGTGCCGATGACGTTCCGTCAAAGATGTGTTGAACCTTTACACGTCACCGACTCCGATCCGTAACCGGACAACGCCGGCCTGTTCTTCACCGGGGGCGCATCCCCGTACCCATCCTTACGTGGCAGATGCAGCAACGTGGTGAATCTGCTGGTGCGTTCGACAAGCGTACCCACTGTGGACCTGCCCAGCCCGATGATCAGACCTCCTTCCCAATGCCCTGGCGTTTTGCGATCAGCGACTTCGTCTGGCCGCGAGCCGATGGTGACGTCATCGGTGATGAATCCGGTGCGGAGCTTCTTCGCTCGCGCCCTCGGCTCGCGCAATGCTCGTCCGGTGCGCAGGCACGCCACCAACTCTCTATCCTGCGCTCCACGTCCTTCGATGCAGAGGGATTGGTAGATCGCTTCGTGGGAAATGCGCATCGACTCGTCGTCCGGGAAGTCGATCGGCAGGCGGTTGGCGACCTGTGCCGGGCTCATGCGCTGGCCCATCGTCGGTCCGCTCTCCGTGCCTTGTTGCGTCCCTTCCACGATGCGAACGGGCCGACAACCTCACCGTTTTCGTCGCGGATCACGCCCGAGAGCACTTCCTGTACGTACTCTCGAAGAGGTTCGTGTTCAACGAGTTTGGCTACCTTGGGTCGCCTTGCCGCAAGA
Organism: Rhodococcus sp. SBT000017; assembly: GCF_003688915.1. NCBI lineage: Bacteria > Bacillati > Actinomycetota > Actinomycetes > Mycobacteriales > Nocardiaceae > Rhodococcus > Rhodococcus sp. SBT000017. The sequence continues at coordinate 653,028 of NZ_REFU01000002.1, read as the reverse complement.
TCGGCTTCCATTGCGCCACTGATGTGCGGTACTCGACCTTGCCGCCGCGGGTGGCAGCGTTGCGGCGGAGTTCTCGCGAGATCGTCGACGGTGATCGCCCCGATCTGGTCTGCGATATCTCGCATGCTCATACCGTTCGCGCGAAGCAGGGCAATCTCCTCACGTTCGTGAAGGTCAGATACCTCCCCGTGGGCGGGGCCAAGTCAATCGGCGGCATACCTCCAGCGTGACGGAACCACCGTGAACCCACCGGCCCCGACACGCCGCAAGCGGTGCCGCGTCTTCACTGGTCAACCCCAACGCGATCTGCGCCCAGAACTCGCGTTCGAGATCTCGGCGTACCGGCGGACGACCCGGAGATTTCATCACCGCCCGCCCAGTCAACGTCGCCGCCCATTCTGGTGGTCGTCCCATCGAAACACCCTCCATCCCTTGAGGTGTTGCGTCGACCGGTTGAACCTGGTCAGTACACGTCGATCGCGTTCGCGGGAACGCTTGCGCTCGAGGGGATTGCGGCACCGATCGGCAGCGTCGGGGATGTGTAAGACAATGCGTTGGCCGAGAGCACAATTGGGTTGTTCAAGACCGAGGGAGTATCGAAGAGAGGCCCGTTCCTGAACGGCCCGCTAAAGACCATCGACGATGTCGAGTTCGCCACGATGGGATGGGTCGACTGGTTCAACCAACGCCGCCTCCCACAGCACCCTCGACTACCTCACACCAGACGAATTCGAGAAGGCCTACCACAGTCAAGAATCGGCTCTCCGCCCGGAGATGTTGCAAGCGTAGGAGCGGCAAGAAACCCGGGACGGTTCACTGACACGGCGCGCCGTCTGGTGGCGTTGCTTCACCCGCCTGGGCGCTATCGGACTGGATGCTGGGGAACGACCCAGGGCGCAAAGCGGGTCGGTCAACCCTGATGTTCACTCTCTGCTATCGACTCAACTTCCTCGAGCGTGGTGGGGATGTGGTACGGCGGTCTGCTCGTGCCCGAGATGCGATAGCGGTCCCAGAAATCAGGGTCGCCCACGACGCACTCGGCGCGTCCCTCTGGTGTCGCAAAGACGGCAACCGTGCGCCTTCCCGAGAGGGCGGCGTGGAGCGCATCATTCTTGTCGATCCTTCCGTACCAGGTGTATAAGCCGTTGAGGGGCTGGAAATAGCCTTTGATCTTCACCCCGACAGCAATCTCCTTGCCACGGCACACCAAGGTGCCCTCGCCGGAGTAGTCGAGATCGTGGTCGTCAGACACGCAAGGCTCACTTTCTTCACATCAAACATTGACAAAAGAACGCATTGGCGCAGACACTATCAGTATCTGGTACCCGGAGTACGGGTATGAAGTCGAGACTCAGCTCGGCCCGGAACGCAACGGAGGTGTCACATGACCGTTCAAAATGTGGAGACCAAGCCCGACGTCTCAACGGAAGGCGCTGCGCGTGTCAGCGCCCGCAAGCCCGTCGACATGCAGAGATCTGCCGGCCGACTGCTGCGGGCGGCGGCCGAAAAATTCTATGACGCGGAGATCGACATCGATTGGGACTCACCCTGGGAGGAAGGAAAGTACTACCTGCCAGAGCATCGGGTCTCGCTCTACGGCACCAAGCTGTGGGAGAGAATGAGCGACGAGCAAAAGGCGGAACTCGGGCGCCACGAAATCGTCAGCATCCTCAGCTTCGGTATCTACGCGGAGAATCTGCTCAGCTCGGCGCTGCTCCGAACATCCGCCAAAGGCGCCCTGACAGATCAAAGGTCCCTCTACGCCCTTAACGAGATCGGCGACGAGGCACGTCACTCGACGATGTTCGCCCGACTGATCAACAAGACGGGCCTGGCACCGTACAAGTTGCCGAAGGGGTTCTTGAGCATCGCGAAGATCTTGCACTTTGTGCCTCTCGGCCCGTCCGTGTCCGGCGCGACTCTGCTCATCGAGGAGATCCTCGACCGCGCTCAGCGCGAGGCGATGAATGACCCGAAAATGCAGCCGCAGCTGCGCCAGCTCATGAAGATCCACGTTCTCGAAGAGGCCCGTCACATCACGTTCGCGCGGCTGGAAATGGTGGAAGGGATGCAGCGTCGCGGACGCATCTCGCGCGCCTGGCATAGAGGCACGTTGGCGGCCATTGCGAACTTTGCATACCCGTTGCTCATCAATCCGAAGGTATATCCCGATGTCGGAATCAGCCGTCTGCGCGGCCTGTGGGCGCAGCAGACGAGCCCGAACTATCGCGTCAACTTGCAGTTCATGTCCGAGCCGATGATCCGATTCTTCCACGAGGCCGGAATGATGGAGGGGAAGTTCACGATGGCGATGTGGCGCGCAACGCGCAGCCTGCCCGACGATCTGCGCTAACACGCCCGGCCCGGTCCGCGCGTCCCACAGCCCATTCCTCGACCCCACGACCGGATTCCTCGGTTCGTGGGCTTGGGCGGATGACATTCCCACACCTGCCACGCGTCACGGCGCGCCGTGCGGGTCCGTTTTCTGCATTCGATCAGGAGATTTTCACAATGCCGTCCTCCAACGCCAAGTCCGCCGCCACGGCGACAGACCCGGGAATAACCGAGCCCATCACTACCAAAGTTCTCATCATCGGCAGCGGCTTCTCTGGCCTCGGTATGGCCGTCCAGCTCCGCCGACGCGGGTACAGTGATTTCATCGTTCTAGAAAAGGCCGACTCCGTCGGTGGGACGTGGCGCGACAACACCTATCCGGGATGCGCGTGCGACGTACCGTCACTGATGTACTCCTACTCGTTCGAGAGTCGCGGTAGCTGGTCGAAGGTGTGGTCCTCGCAGCCCGAAATCGAGCAGTACCTGAAAGATATCTCCAACAAGCGTGGTGTCACTCAGAAGATCCACTTCGGGCAGAAGTTGGTCTCCGGATACTGGAGCGAGTCCGAATCTCGGTGGCACCTGCGTACCGAGTCGGGCCGGGAGTACGTCGCGCAGTACATCGTGTCCGGTGTCGGCGCTCTGCACATCCCGAATTTTCCGAATATCCCCGGAATCGACGAGTTCGCCGGTCAGGCGTTCCATTCGGCACAGTGGGACCACACGGTGGATCTCCAGGGCAAGCGGGTGGCCGTCATTGGCACCGGTGCCAGCGCGATTCAGTTCGTGCCGTTCGTGCAGAAGGACGCCGGCACACTCACGGTCTTCCAGCGAACCCCGGCTTGGGTACTTCCACGCAAGAACTTCGCGGTGCCGCCGGTACTTCGGACGCTGCTCAGCAAGATCCCCATTACTCGCCGCCTCGCTCGGTGGTCGGTCTACTGGGGCGCAGAGAGCCTGGCCTTCGGGCTCAACGGCCACTCCAACCTTATGCGACCAATCGAAAAGGTGGCGAAATGGAACATCGAGCGTTCTATCACCGACCCCGAGCTACGCCGGAAGCTGATGCCGTCCTACCGCATCGGATGCAAGCGCATCCTGGGATCGAACGACTACTACCCTGCGCTCGCCGCCCCCAACACGACAGTGATCAGCGATCGGATCGAAAAGATCACTGCCGATTCGATCGTCACCCCTGACGGCGTGTCACACCCTGTGGATGTGATCATTTACGCCACAGGGTTCCATGTCACGGACGGGTTCGATCAACTCGCGCTCAAGGGCGCTCGGGGCGAGGACTTGCCGTCGCACTGGCACCGGACGGGCATCAATACCCACCTCGGCATCACCACCGAGGGCTTCCCGAACCTGTTCTTCCTGCTCGGACCTAACACGGGTCTTGGGCACAACTCTGTCGTGTTCATGATCGAGCAGCAGATCAAGTACATCATGAAGGCCATCGACGCCGTCGACAGTCGAGGTGCGGAGCGTGTTGATGTGCGGGCCGAGGTTCAAGAACACTTCAACAAGAGCATCCAACACAAGCTCGCCAAGGGCGTGTGGACCAACGGCGGATGTACGAGTTGGTATCTGGACTCGCAAGGTGTCAACCGTACGGTGTGGCCCGGGTTCACCTGGCAGTACTGGCGAGCGACGAAAGACTTCGAGCCCGCCGAGTACGAGATCGCCTGACAATCCAACCGTAGGTCATCGAGAAGTGAGTATCCGACAGTGAGTAGTTCGACAGCAGGCAATTACGCGACCCAGGTCGCAGTCGTCACGGGAGCCGCCTCAGGGATCGGTCGGTCCCTTGCCCTCCAACTGGCCGAACGCGGGGCCAGCCTTGCCTTGTCCGACGTCGACGAAGTGCATCTCGAGGAGACGGCGGACATGTGCCGTACCGCGCATCGTGCGACCGTGGAGACCGCGGTGTTGGACGTGGCAGATCGTGCTGCGTTCCAGGTTTACGCAGAGAGCGTGCAGTCGTCTTTCGGGCGCGTCAACATGGTGTTCAACAATGCCGGCGTCGCCCTCGGCGCCGACGTTGTCGACATGTCCTGGGAGGATTTCGACTGGCTGATGGGCATCAACTTCGGTGGTGTCGTCAACGGGACCAAGGCGTTCCTGCCTTATCTGATCGCCTCTGGTGATGGTCATCTGGTAAACACCTCCAGCGTCTTCGGTCTGGTCGGGATCCCCAGTCAAAGCGCTTACAACGCCGCGAAGTTCGGTGTGCGTGGCTTCACCGAAGCGCTTCGGCAAGAGATGAAAATCAGTCGGCATCCGGTCACGGTGACATGCGTTCACCCCGGCGGCGTCAAGACTAATATCGTCAACAACGCTCGTGGTGTATCCGATATGGGGGCAGATACCGCCACCATTGCCTCGATGTTCAACAACATCGCCAGGACCACTCCGGAGAAAGCTGCGTGCGCCATCCTCAAGGGAATGGACAAGAAGAAGCCCCGAGTGCTGATCGGCGCAGACGCACGTGGCTTCGACTTTGTCGCACGCGTTGTCGGTCCGCGCTACCAGGACATCTCTGCGCCTGTCACACGCGCGGGCTACGCCTTGGCTCGTAAGCGGGGGATCATCAAATGACCCTCGAACAGGAGAATCGGCCGGGCACCACCGCGCGATCGCGAACGCTGACCGTGTCGGAGGTCGTGCAGGAGACCAAGGACTCCGTGAGCATCGCCTTCGAAGTGCCTGACGAGATCGTCGACGATTTCAAGCATCTACCCGGGCAGTTCATTACGTTGAAGATCCCGTCCGACCAGACGGGCCACGTCGCACGATGCTACTCGCTGAGCAGTTCGCCTCATGTCGATGACTTCCGCCTCGAGATCGGGGTGAAGCGCACCGCTGGGGGGTATGCGTCGAACTGGTTGTGTGACAACGTTTCCATCGGCATGGAGGTGACCGTCCTCACGCCATCGGGAAAGTTTACCGCTAAGAGCCTCGACGTCGACTTGCTCTTCTTCGCTGGCGGAAGCGGCATCACTCCGGTTCTGTCGCTGGTGCAGTCGGCTCTGGTGTCGGGCAGTGGGGAAGTTGTCCTGTTCTACGCAAACCGTGACTCCGATTCGATCATGTACAAGTGCCGGCTTGAGCAGATTAGATCTGAATTCGCCGAGCGGTTCACTTTGGTTGACTGGCTTGAGTCGGAGAACGGGATTCCCACATCAGAGGCTGTAGAAAAGATTATTCGTGAACACAAGGGATCGGCAATTTTCACCTGCGGGCCTTCCCCTTTCATGGATCTTGTGGAAAGCTCTGCCGCCGCATGCGGAGTGGATCATTCGGATGTACATCGAGAGGTATTCCAGTCGCTGACGGGTGACCCGTTCGACACCGCAACACTGCGTCGACTCAGTGACGACGAGGGTGTAGCTACGGCCACGGTTTACCTGAACGGAGAGTGCATCACCACGGAGTGGCCACGTAACACGCCTCTGCTCGATGTGCTGCTCTCGCGAGGGCACAATGCACCGTACTCGTGCCGAGAGGGCGCATGCAGCGCGTGTGTGTGCAAGCTCATCGATGGCGATGTCGAGATGGTGCAGAACAACATCCTCGTAGACGACGACATTGAGGACGGCGAGCGACTCGCGTGCCAGGCACTTCCGCTCACCGACGCTGTGACGGTGAGTTTCGATGACCTCTGACTCCTCGAAAGCTGGCCTATTGTCGCGGCGGTCGCGGGAGGTTCTCTCCAGTGACGGCACGAGGCTGTTTGTCGAGGAGTACGGGCTCGGTGATGATGCGCCGCTGCTGGTGTTCAGCCACGGGTGGGCTTGCCAAGGTCGGTTCTGGAGACCTCAGATCGAGCACTTCGCCACCACACACCGTGTGGTGGTGTATGACCAACGAGGGCATGGCTGGAGCGACCGGGGTCGCGCGCCCTTCTCTTCGTCGGTGCTCGGCGACGATCTCGAGGCTGTCTTGCGCGCTGTCGTCACGTCTAATCGTAAGGCATTGGTGACCGGTCATAGTATGGGCGGGATGTCCATCATGGGTTGGGCTGCCGAGCACCCGGAGTCGGTGCCCGTCTTATCCCGTGGTGCCGTCTTGGCGAGTACCGGCCCCTCGCAGTTGGTGAGTAAATCGACGCTAATTGGGTCGCCACGTCGATTCCGCGCCTCACTGGAGCGGGCATTCGCAGCCGGGCTCGCCACCGCGGGACCGGAGATGCTTGACACTCGCTTCAACCGACGGTTGGTGAAATACGGGACGATGGGTCCACACGCGCCAGCAGACGTTGTGGCTGAGTGTTCCGACATAGTACTGCGGTGCCCCCCTGCGGTTCGGGGAATGTGGGGCAGGGTCCTGGCCACCATCGATGTGAGCAAAGGAATCGACTCACTTACGGTTCCGACGACCGTGATCGTGGGCTCGGCCGACAAGTTGACACCCGCGGTTCATTCCATTGATCTCGCCGACCGACTGCAGCAGCGCCGCCGGTTGCATGAGTTCGTGGCGTTGCCACAGATCGGTCACATGATCAACATGGAGGCACCAAACTATTTCAACGAAGCAGCGGCCCGATTGGACGCAGCCACGGTAGGCGATGGCTTTTGAACCGTCGACCGGACACACATGAGCTCGTGAGACGGCCACGATCGTCGACAGGCCGCGCGTGTCCGAGTTGGGAGGGGTCCATCGAGGCGTACAGCATCGATGGCATCGCCACGGTGATCTTTTTTGCGTCGATGGTGCGCAGCACCTCGGCGGATAAAACTTCGGCAGCACCATCATCGGGCCGCCTTTCGTCAGGGTCGGCACGAAGAACGCGGCCCCAGCATGCGACAGCGGGGTGCACATCGAGAATTTGGGGAACCCGGCCATTCTCACTCCGGAGAGTTGAATCTGCGTCATCGTGAACATTGCCGAAGCCTCCGATGGCTCCCTTCGGCTTTCCGGTCGTGCCGCCGGTGTATGTGATCGACACGGTGCGATCCGGCGGACGATCGGCTGCTTGAGGGAGGGTGCCGAACCGCTGCGAGCGAACCGAGAGGTTTCAGCGAACGGCTCTCCAGCCCGACTCGCTTGAGAGGACCCTTCAGGGTATTGTTAACCCCATAATGTCATTCGTCCGCCGCGTTTCATTTACTCCATCTCAGGTGCAGCGTCGAGTGGCCGATGCCCGTAGCACCCGCTGGGATGAGCATAGAGTCGAGGTACGCGCGCAGCTGGTCGACGCGACCATACGGATCATCGAACGGTATGGTGCAGGCGTCAGCATGGACGACATCGCTGCGGAGGCCCGTGTATCTAAACCAAAGCTGTATCGCTACTTTGGCGACAAAGCGGGCTTGAACGCGGCGGTGGCGGCGAAACTCGGTGCGTTGATGTGGGATTCGGCGAAAGTCACTATTCTCGCCGACCAAGATTATCTTTCGGTTGACGACATGGTTCGCTCGTCCGTCCAGAGCTACGTCGCGCTCGTCGGGCAGTATCCCACTGTCGTCAGATTCCTTATGGCGAATCACTTGTTTCAGTACTCCGGATCGGGAAATGGCGGAGTTGCTGACGAACTGAGGTCGGTGATGGAGGTCGTCGCCGATCGGTTCACTGAAAGTCTTCAGCGTGTTCACGCAGATACTTCGGTCATTCCCTTGGCCGTGGCGTCCATTCTGGGTTCTGGTCTATCTGCGACTCAGTGGTGGATCGACAACGGTCGTGAGCAAGGGGTGGATGATACGTTCTTCGCCGCACACCTATCAGAGACGACGTGGGGAATCATCGACGGCGCGGCCGCAACCGTAGGCGTGGCCTTCTCACGCAGTCTGCCATTCAGCCATCCCGGTTTCGCGTCCCGCCACAAAATGGACTGAATCACCCTAGATATCCAATAATTGTAACTTGTCAAGCTGCGTCGGGTTGTTGCGCGGTGCGGTGTGCCCAAGCGGTGTGTTCGTCGTATTCGGTGCAGTGGCGTACGCACCCGTGCAGGAGCCCGACAAGTCTGTTGGCGAGTGCGCGGAGCGCTTGGTGGTGGAGGTCTCCGGTAGCACGGTGTTGTTCGTAGAACGCGCGAGCGGCCGGACTCTGGCTGAGGGCGCAGAACGCCCACCGGTCGATGGCATCGTAGAGCCGCCGGTTGCGGATATGTCGAGCCAGTACGGCCCGCTTCTTGCCCGACGCAACTGTCAGGGGTGACGTACCGGCGTAATTCTTGCGAGACTTGGCGTTGGTGTAGCGGTCGACGTCGTCGCTGAATTCACCGAGCCCCGGGCGGCGAGGATGACACCGATTCCTGGCAGGGAGAGGTAGATGGCGGCGTTGTGTGTCAGCGTCCGGGTGTGTTTCAAAATGGCGGGTCAGATCGGCTTCGAGGTCGCCGATCTGACGGTTCAACTCCGCGATCAACGCCAAGAGTGCGCCCGGCATCGCGCTCGACCTGCGCTGCGAACGCCTGCAACCACGAAAGGCGAACGCTACCGATCCCGTTTCTGCGCCCGCTGCGCACTCCGCGACGACCTCCATGCAATCTTGATATTCGATAACGAGGACATCGCGCTGGACGCGCTCCTTCAAGCGTTGGGCGCAACAAATCGACCTCAGAGCGCGGTCATCTTGATGCGAGGCGCGCGGGCCTCGCCTGCCGCCGCGGAGCGGCAGAGATTGGGGTCGTCGCAGCATTCGGCCGAGGCAGGTCGGGTGTGAGATAGTTGCATTCGCGAGATGCCCTTCGTGGTGGCTGGAATGTTCCCTAGACAAGAACTCAGTTACGGGCAGTCCGCAAACGCGGCCTCAGAATAGTCATCTCCAGGTCCGAAATCCTCGCGGCAGATCACTTCTCTCTTTAAAGCTATGTCGGCTTGGTCGATCCTTTAGTGCGGTTCACTTCTGACATAGTGCAGTTTATCTTTCGAAACTAACAGCGGTGCAGGCCGAGCGCACGAAGACGCGACAGACTCGGCACAATGTTTTCACGACAGAGAGGTCCGACCATGAAAAGAATTCCAGACGAGGTCAGCGGGTCGGCCGGCCCCGCTATCGAGAACTGGGCGCGCTCGTTCTGGAGCACGAGTTTCGATTCGCCTGATCTACCGCCCCACCACCCCGACTGTCTTGGTTGTGGGCCGCAGAACCCGCACGGCCATGCCCTGTCGGTCCAGCGTGACGAGAACGGCGTGGTGGCTCACCATGTGTTCGATCAACGTCATGTCGGGGCACCCGGGATAGCACACGGCGGCGCGGTGGCGACCGTTCTCGACGATCTGTTCGGCTTCCTGCTCTACACAGTGGGTGAGCTCGCCGTGACGCGGCGTCTCGAGCTCGACTACCTAGCGCCGGTTCTGCTCGGCACTCCATACGTATTGCGTGCTGCCGTTCGGTCTCGTGATGGGCGCAAACTGGATCTCACGGCCACGATGGACGATGCGCAGGGCCGCTCGGTAGCCACCGCTACTGCCCTGTTCGTGGTGGTCGAGGTCGAACACTTCATGCAGTCCCAAGCCCGAGCCCAACTCCGGGCCACAGACACGAATCACACCGAAGAATAGACACCCTGGCCGACCTTCACCGACGTCCGTCACCCGCGGTGGCTGTCGTACGGCTGCGTCTACCTGGCGCAAAGACGGCGAGGACGAGTGCCCCAGCGGCGGTCAGCGCCGCCAACGACAGCGTCGCCTGACCACTTCCGTGTACGAATGCGGCTCTGGCGAACTCGGCCAGCGGCTGACCAGCTGGTCCTGCGCGGTCGGCGACCTGCAACGCGGCGGCCAGAGAATCGGCCACCGGACCACGGGCAGGCTCGGGTAGCTGGGGCAGAGCCGGCTGAATGTGCTGAACGTAACCGGCCGCGAGCACGCTACCGGCTACCGCAATCCCAATCGCGGCACCGATTTCGCGAGCTGCGTCGTTGACCGCGGCAGCCACCCCGTGCTTGGCCTCAGGAGTGTCCGAGACGATGGCGAAAGTCGCAGGGGCGGTACACAACCCCAAACCCGCACTCATGATGAGCAAGGGCCACAGCAGGTCAGGGTAAGTTGCCGCGACGGTCAATCTGCTCACCATCACCAGTCCCGCCGCGATGGTGAGCAGACCTACAGTGGTCATCACCCGCAGGCCAACAATGTTCGACAGCCAGGGTGCAATCACCGAGATCACGATGAGCGGCACGACCATAGGGGTCAACGCCAACGCGGCGGTGAGCGGTCCATAACCGAGAATCAACTGCAGATACTGCACCAACAGCAAGAACACCCCGAAGGTCACCAGAAATTGGATACAGACCGACAGTGCGCCGGCACCGAAGCCACGGCGGGCGAACAACCGGACATCGAGTAGGGGTGCCGAGGAACGTAGTTCTACGACGACGAACACCACAACTGCGAACAAGCCCACCGCAGTGCTGATGGCGACGAGCGAATCCGACCAGCCACGGGCCGGAACCTCGATCACAGCGAAGACGATCGCCCCGACCGCGACAACTACGGTCACCGCGCCCACCCAATCGACCGGTGGATGCTCCTGCTGGCGGGACTCCGCGATACTGCATGCCAACCCGGCCAGAACCGCTCCGGCGACGGTCAACCCGACGAACACCGAGGTCCACGACCACTGTTCGAGCAGCACACCAGCCCCGAGGATGCCCAGGACCGCCCCGGATCCAGCAACCCCGGCCCACACACCTACAGCGCGGCCGCGATGCGCCGGTGGAAATCCCGCGGTCAGTATCGACAGCGTCGAGGGCATGACCAGCGCCGCACCCGCCCCAGCCAACGCGCGAGCAGCGATCAGCCACGCCGGGTCGGCGAGAAACAAGGGCAAGGCCGACGCGAAAGCGAACAACGCCAACCCCGCCACGAGCACCCCGCGGCGACCGTACCGGTCACCGATCGCACCGGCAGGCAGAACGAAGCACGCCAATACCAGCGTATAACCGTCGACTATCCAGGTCAGTTGAGCTTGCGTCGCCCCTGTCGCGACCGCGATCTGTGGCAACGCTGAATACAATGCCGCCATTGCGGCCACCACCAACGCGACCGCCATGCACGACACAATCAACATCCACCACTGGGCACCGCTCCATCGAGCGACGCTGGCAGAGTCGGATCTACGTTCGTTCAACGGCCAGCCTCCCAGTTAGAGACTGATCGTCTCGGTACGAGACTATTAGTATCATAACTTTGCGGGTGTGACAGAATGGTCAAGCGAGGACATGTTTTGTCAGTCAAAATGGAGCGGAGCCCGTTCATGGTCGACCCTCTCGTTGCAGCCGAGGGCCCGGCCGACCCCCGGCTGGCGCGCTCACGTAACCGCTTGCTCGAAGCGGCGGGCCAGCTGCTGTCCACCGGCGGTGTCGAGGCGGTCACCGTGGAGGCGGTCACCCGCATGTCGAAGGTTGCACGTGCCACTCTGTACCGCCACTTCGGAAGTACCACTGACCTGCTTGCTGCAACCTTCGAGCGACTACTACCCCCAGTCGACACCGATATCGATACCGGTCCGCTACGTGAACGTCTGATTTCGTTGCTCACCACCCAAGCCGACCTCATCGACCAAGCTCCGGTGCAGATGACCACGCTGGCCTGGCTGGCAATGGGACCCGTCAACAGCGGCGACGCCAGCCGGCGCGATCTCGATCCTGGCGCGGTGGTCTCGCTTCGGGCCCGTGTCATAGAGCAATACCGCAGGTCCCTGGATCAGATCCTGACGGCCCCTGACGCTCGCGCTGTACTCGGCGAGATCGACACCACCTTCGCCCTCATTCAGCTCCTCGGACCGATAGTGTTCGCTCGCCTCACAGGACTGCGCCACATCCACGCCGACGACTGCATCCAAATCGTCGACAACTTTCTCGCCGCCCATGCCGCAAGTGTCCGATCGAGCACTTCGCGCGACCACAGCCGTCCACGGCCGGCCGCGACGCTAGACCCGCAGCTCACCGACGGCCAATAAAACTTGATGCGAAATTTCACCATCAATGCGCTATCCAGTCAGGGATCGCAGCGCTCACTGGATACGGCCGGACGTGTGCTCGAGAACTCGGAGTTGCACTGCAGTGCACTTCTGACATCGTGCAGCCGTCTTCTGAAACTGACACGAGGAACGCGAATCGGTCGTAATCTGCTCCAATAATCCGCCCGTTCGACTGTGTTCTGTTGGGAACCCTCTCAACAAAAGTTGAGCAACGCTATGGGGCGTACCAGACTTTCCCGGTCACCCGATCTCGAGCCCTCGAAATTGCTACGTTCTGCCGGTCCGAAGTGACATGGGACACCGATCGTTGCAGGGGAGCGAGAATGCACGTAGAAGCACTGTTCGGAGATGGTTCGTTGCGTCCGGTCTGGCCGCACGCGGATGCACTGATCACCAGCGAATGCCCGGGGCTTCGCTTCGCCGGCAAGTACGCCGACGTCGTCGCTCTGAGCAACGGTGATCCGACCGCGTTGCGGCCGTTCGTCGACGAGGACACCCGACGCCGGGTGGCGAGCATGGCACCGCCGCGCACCGACACGGCGCTGGTGTTCGGAGCCAACGGATTCCTCGGCGCGCACCTGATCGGCCGACTCACTCGTGATTCCGCCGTCGAGGTCGTCTATGCGATGGTGCGCCCCACCGAGGAGGAGACGGCGTTCGAGCGCCTGCAGCGCACCTTCGACCAGTACGAGATCGAGGTCGACGCCGACAAGATTCGCATCGTCGAGGGCACTCCCACGACGTTCCGGTTCGGCCTCGACAAGGCCGCCTACTACGACCTGGCTGCCGGAGTGGGGCAGATCTTCAACTGCGCCAGCTCCACCGATTACACCGAGAGCTATGCCGAACTGCGCGACGACTGGTTCGTCAGCGTGCTGCGGATCCTGGAATTCAGCATCACCTCCGCCCGTAAGCACCTGACGTACGTGGGCAGCATCGGTGCCCACCTCTATCAGAAGCCCGAGGACTTCCGTCGTCCCGACTCGTGGTGGTACTCCGGATACGCGCAGATGAAGTGGGTCAACGCAACTCTGCTCGGATGGCTGTCGATGTCGGACACCTACTCCGTCACTCTGTGCGAGGCTCCGTACATCCTCGGCAGCACGGAGCTCGGCCGAGATCCCGGTCGCGTGTACAGCTTCTGGCGCATCATCGAACTGGCGATCGCAGCCGGTGCCATCTGGGACGGCCCGGGCATGAACTACGTCCCGGTCGACGTGATGTGCGACGTCATGGCGAGCAACTCGTTGCGCAGTCATCCTCTGACGAGGCTGTTGCCGAGCAATCCCACCGGATACGGGCACGACCTCTACGCCGAGCTGCTCGGGCTCGATCTGGTGAGCTGGGAGGAGTTCAAGGAGCGTGTCAGCGTGCGTATCTCTCCTCGTTTCGCCGAGACGATGCTGGCCGACAACATCGACCAGCTCATGCGCCTGGTGCACAAGCCCGAGGCGATACTCCCACTCGACCACGACATCTCGTGGTGCGACCACCGCCGACTGTTCGAGCTCTATTTCGAGAAAGCACAGCTCAAGACGCTCACGCCCGCCGCCGTCAACTGACGTGGCAGACGGATTCGAGCCCACCTCGGTGCGCCTACGGGACGTACCCATCGGCCGCGAGGTGACCAACGGCGTTCTCTCGCTCGGCTTCTACGTGGTGTGTGGGCTGATCGGACTGCTGCCCGGCCCGGTGCGGAACTGGGCAGCGGATGCCTTCGTGACCTGGTCGGAGAGCGTCGACGAACAGCGGCACAGCTGATGTCGTGGTGTCGGTGGGCCCTCGGCCTCGCTGCGGTGCCGGCGGCTCTCTTCGCGTTGTTCGTGTACTGGCGGACCCGGTTCTTCTTCCGCGATCCGCACCGCGAACCGCCGGCCGATCCGCGGGCGGTGCTCGCTCCGGCGGACGGGTTCGTCACGTACGTCAAGCGTGTGGAGGCGGGCAGTGCCGCGTTCGCCGTCAAGAAGGGGCGGACGATCGTCCTCGACGAGATCGCTGGGGTCGCCTCGACCGACAGCGGCTACCTGATCGGGATCTACATGTCCGAATACTCGGTGCACCGCAACCGAATTCCGGTATCGGGCACCATCGGTATGCGTCGTCATCGGTCCGCGGCACCGTTCAACAAGTCGATGGCCAGAGTCGGTGCGAACCTGTTGACCCGGCGCACTCCCTACGACGAGGGCTGCGACTACCTGCTCACCAACGAGCGGCTCACCATCTCGATCGAGCACGAGTCCGGTGCCGTGGTGACGGTGACGCAGATTGCCGATCTCTGGGTCGATCGCATCGTCGCGCACGTCGCCGTCGGTGACACCGTCGAGCGCGGCGAGCAGTACGGAATGATCCGCTTCGGTTCTCAGTGCGACGTGTTCGTGCCCGACGCACTCGTCGACGAGATCACTGTCCGGCCAGGCAATTACGTGTTCGCCGGCGAGACGACGGTGGTGCGTTCACCGATCCTCGTCGACGGCAGACAACCGAGCGAAGAGGAACGATGATCACGATCGAAGAGGTCGACGGCAAAGCCGGTTGGCGTGAATTCGAGTCCGTCTCGGACCTGGTCTACCAGGGCGATCCGTACCGCCTACCCGACGAGTCGATGGACCTGGGCCGAATTCTCATCGCACCGCCGCCCTCGGTTGCCGCCACCCGCGTCACGAAAGCATTTCTGGCTCGCGAGAACGGGATTGCCGTCGGTCGCGTCGTGGCCATCCACGATCTGTCGTTCACCGAGTACACGGGGGAGCCGATCGGCTTCTTCGGCTTCTACGAGGCGGTCGACGATCACGACGTCGCCGAAGCGCTGCTCGACGCTGCGGCGCACTGGCTTTCGGCGCGCGGACTCGCGACGATTTCCGGGCCCTTCGGTCCGTCGATGTTCTACAGCGCAGGCATCGTCGTCGACGAGGTCCCGGCGCTGCCCCTGGTGGGGATGCCGCACAATCCGCTCTACTACGCGGCCCACTTCGAGAAGTGGGGTCTGATGGCGGTCAAGGACTTCTACAGTTACCTTTTCGACGACCCGTGCATCATCTACAACGACCCCAAATACGCGCGGCACATGCAGATCTTCGAGAAGATCAAGGCGCGATCCGAGGTGACGTTCCGGTCGATGAAATACCGGACGTTGCGACGCGACGCGCGCATCGTGCGGGATCTCTACAACAAGACGTTCGTGAACTTCTGGGGCTTCTCGCCGCTGTCCTACACGGAACTGTTCGAGTTGCTGAAGATGATGCTTCCGGTCATCGATCGTCGGCTCACCCTGCTGGCCGAACTCGACGGCAAGCCCGTCGGCTTTCTGATGGGAATCCCGGACGTCAATCAGGCCGCCGCGAAGGCGTCGCACCTGAAGTCGCGCTGGGCACGAGACCTGGTGACGCTGTGGCACGTCAAGCGTCCGGGTCGCACGGAGGTCATCGACGGAGTGCGGGTGGACATGCTG
The DNA here is from genome assembly GCF_003688915.1 of Rhodococcus sp. SBT000017. NCBI lineage: Bacteria > Bacillati > Actinomycetota > Actinomycetes > Mycobacteriales > Nocardiaceae > Rhodococcus > Rhodococcus sp. SBT000017. Next base: position 637,313 of record NZ_REFU01000002.1, on the reverse strand, counting down.
TTCGTCGATCCGGATTGCCCCGATCGAGCCGTGTCCTCTCTGCTGATCATGGAGATGTCGGTGCGTATGCGCGATCTCGGGTTCACGCGCGTCGAAGCGGCTCCCGTGCTCGACGACAGTCCGTGGATGAAGGGCTCGGTCCTGTCCCGGACGAAACTCGCTCCGCACCGCACGTACCGCATCTTCAGCCGGGAGTTGACGTAGATGACCGACACGATCTCGCGAATCGACCCGCAGGTGAGCTGCGGAAACATCGGCGACCGGTGGGGTCGACTGGTCGCGCGGCGACGCTGGGTGGTGCTGGCGATCTGGACGCTGCTGGCGGTGGGATCCGCGATTCTGTACCCAGCGCTGCAGAACTCCCTGGTGGGGGCCAACTTCTCCGTTCCCGGAACCGAATCCAGCCGCGCCGATGAACTGGTCGAGCAGCATTTCGCGTCCTTCGGCTCGGAACAGCTCGTCGTCACGTTCACCTCGGATTCGGTGGACAGCCGGAACCCGGCCTTTCGCGCACGGGTGGCCGAGGTCGTCTCGTCACTGAGGCAGTCACCGGACGTACTGCGTGTCGTCGACCCCTACGAGAGCGCAGGATTCGTCCCGACGATCTCCGACGACGGGACCTCGGCGCTCGCATTCGTCGGCATCGGCGGAGAGGCCAGCGATCGGATCGCAGTGGCCGAACGCGTGCAGGAGATGATCGGCGGTGCGTCCGGTGATGGCGTCGAGGTGGCGGTGACGGGCTACTCGCCGATGACCGTCGATCTCACCCGCGTCGAATCCGAGGACGCCGTGCGGGCCGAGAGCATCGGTCTGCCCATCGCTTTCGTGGTGCTGGTTCTGGCGCTGGGTTCCGTGGTCGCGGGCATCGTGCCGCTGGTCACCACCGGAATCGGAGTGCTGGCGGCGTTCGGCATGTTCGCGTTGCTGTCCAACGTGATGACCTTCGATGTTCTCGTCACCACGGTGGCGGCGATGTTCGGTCTGGGTCTGGGAATCGACTACGCACTCTTCATCGTCAGTCGGTTCCGGGAGGAGATCGGGCGGGCCGGACCCGGTGAAGATTCGGACAGGACCGAGCGCGCGGTGGGGGCGGCCATGGGCACCGCCGGACACATCATCGTCATCTCCGGTCTGGTCGTGTTGATCGCACTCGGAGCCCTCGCGATCGTCGATGTCCCTGCGGTGCAGAGCATCTCGTTGGTCGTCGCGCTCACCATCGCCACCGTCGTCGTGGTCGCGTGGACCCTGCTGCCGGCACTTCTCGCGGTGCTGGGAACGCGCATCGGGGCCTGGTCGCTGCCGCGACGATTCCAACCTCCCTCGGTCGACGAGCACGACGCCGCAGTTCCCACGTGGTGGTCGCGGTGGGCGCAGCACGTCATCGAGCGCCCCTGGCGTTACACGGTCGCATCCGCCGCCGTCCTCATCGTCTGCCTGGTTCCCATCGGTTCGATCTCGTACGGGGTCGATCTCGGTGCCGAGGCGCTGAGCGCGGAACCGTCCGGACGAGCCAACACGGTCCTGACCGAGAAGTTCGCGCCCGGCACCATCTCGCCCATCACCATCGTGTTCACCGGCGAGGACGACAGTCCATTGGGACCGCAGCAGATCGCCACGGTCGACGCGTTCGCGAACTCCGTGCGCGGAGACGATCGCGTCGCCTACGCGTTGGCGCAACCCGAGGGCGGCCGGTCGTTGCTGATCGTGGTCCCGTCGGTCCCGATCGACTCGACGGAGGCCGCCGACCTCGTCGAAACCCTGCGTTCTCAGGCAGTTCTCGCCGGTGACGTGGACGGCACCAGCGTGTCCGTGGGCGGTACCACCGCGCTGGTGGTCGACGCATCCGAGGAGATCTCCGGCAAGTTCGTCTGGGTCGTCGCCGCGGTACTGGCCTTTTCTCTCTGTTACTTGGCCGTCGTGTTTCGCAGCGTGGTGATCCCGCTCAAGGCCGTCGCCATGAACCTGCTGGTCACCGGGGCAGCGCTGGGTGCCACCGTCGCCGTCTTCCAATGGGGTTGGGGTTCGAGCATTCTCGGCTTCGAGAGCCCGGGTTACATCCAGGTGTATCTACCGGTGACGGTGTTCGCCGTGGTCTTCGGTCTGTCGATGGACTACGAGGTGTTCCTCATCGGCCGTATGCGAGAAGTGTTCGTGCGGGAAGCGAGCAACGACGTCGCCGTCGTCGACGGCATCGAACACACCGCCAGGCCGATCACCGCCGCCGCCGCAATCATGATCGCCGTGTTCGCCAGCTTCCTCACCGCAGACGTGCTCGAGCTCAAACAGTTCGGCTTCGCTCTTGCCATCGCGGTGCTGTTCGACGCCGTGCTGGTGCGCATGATGCTGGTGCCGGCGATGATGAAGCTCTTCGGCGAGCGCAACTGGTGGCCCGGTACGCGGAATCGTCAGGTGGTCGGCAACTGAGCCGACGCCAGCAGCGAGCCGTCCGCGCCGCGGATCTCGATCTCGGTGACGTCGCCGCGAAGTACCGCCGCGTTCATGCGGCATTCGATGGTGACGTCGCTACCGAGAAACGTGCCGGACGGGAGTTCGGTGCCCCACCGATCGACGAGGACGACCTCGTACGGGCCTCGATCGGACACGCCGTCCATGTCGAGGAACGTCTCGGTGCCCCACGTGTGCGCAACGAGGCCGCCCTCGATGTCCACGCTCGGCATGCTCGTGGTGAAAGCGACCTGCTCGTAGGCACCCAGGGTTCCCGGAGGTCCGGTGATCGCGGCCGGTGGATCCTCGGGTTGCGGTCGAGAGGCGTCGATACCGAGCACGACGCCGCTGCCGACGACCAGCCCCGCGATCGCGGCGGCGGCCGCCAGGCCGGCCGATCTGCGCGGTCCACGTGTCCGCTGGGGTGGCCACGCAGAGCCGGGTGACGTACCCAGAACTCGGGCGCGGAGGTCGGGTGACGTCGATGCTTCGAGCCACGGTTCGGTCGGACCGCGACGACCGAGAGTCCCGGTCAGCGCGCGCAGTTCGGCGATGTCCCTGTCGACGGTGGGATCGGATGCTGCGAGCTCGCGTAGCTCGGCGGCCTCGGTGTCGTCGAGGTCGTCGCCGACGGCAGCGGCGATCAGTTCGGCTCGGCGATCGTCTCGGGCGTTCATGCTTCCTCCTGTCCGTCGAGATGGTCTCGCAGCGCCCTCAGTGCGTAGAAGGCGCGAGTGCGCAATGTTCGTACGGCAACGCCCGTCGACTCGGACAGTTCCGCATAGGTGGTTCCCGCCAGGTGCACCGCAACGACGACCTGCCGATGATCGGGAGAGAGAAGGGCGAGCGCGGCGATGATGCGCAGTCGCTCGTCCACGTCGGGACTGGTGTCACGCGAGATCGCGACCGATCGTCGGTCGAGGTCCTCGATCCTTTCCGACGCCGGCTTCGGCATTCTGCTCAGAGACCGTTGGACGTCGACGATCACATTGCGCTCGATGGCGAACAGCCAGGTACGCAGCGCTCCTCGGCTGGGCTCGAATCGGGACCGGGCCCGCCATGCGCGAAGGAACGTCTCCTGGACGCAGTCCTCGGCAAGCGCTCGGTCGCGCAGTGCGTTGACGGCGAAACCGAGCATGGCCGACGCATGCTCGTCGTACGCGGCAGCGACGTCGAAGTGCAGTTCGATCACGCTCCCGATGCTCATGACAGTGACTACGTCGACGGACCCCCGGACGTTCATATCCGAGACTGGAGTATTTCTTTACCGAATTTTGAACATCGTGGCATCGACCGTCGTACACCTCTGCACGGGCTCGCCTGCCCGATACTCCCACGGAAGGCCCACGAGATGACCAGACGCTCGATCACCCGCCCGACCATGTCCGTCCGCGGCACCGCCACCGCAGTCGTCGGCGGCACGGCCGCTGCACTGATGCTGTTCACCGCGGCCCCGGCCGGTGCCGATACCCCCGTTGCCGAACCGGACTCGTTCACCAGCGCGTTCACCGCGATGGCAACTCCCGACCAGGTGGTGAACGGCGACGGTGTCGCCACTCCGGGCCAGCCGGGCGCGACGGGCACGTTCACGCTGCGCATCAATTCCGATCTCGACATCGTCTGCTACGACATCGCGCTCGACGGCGTCACCGGCGATTACATGAGCCCGGCCAAGACCGCCACGCACATTCACGAGGCGGCGGCGGGTGCTGCGGGACCTCCGCGTCTGGCGTTCCCGAACCCGACCCCGATCGGCGACGGCCCGCGTACCAGCAGCGGCTGCATGCAGGGACCGTTCACCACCGGTCTGACTCCGGCCGGTGCCGACGCCGACAGCGGTACCGGGTTCACTCTCGATCAGATCGAAGCCGATCCCGCGGCCTTCGCCGCCGACACCCACACCGTCGACTTCGCGGCGGGAGCGGTGCGCGGCCAGCTCAGCCAGATTCCGGTCGGGTCCGTTGCGACCGGTGGCGGTGGATCGGCGCTCGCCGCGGCCGATTCGGCGTCGAGTTCGGTGCTGCCCGTCGTCGGCGCGGTGGCTCTGGGTGCGATGGTCGTCGCGGGCGTGACGTTCGCGGCACGACGCGAGGTGCGGAGCTGAGATATTCGGTTCTGATCGCGGCCACGGCGGTGGTGGTGGCGGCGGGGTGCTCCTCACCACCGCCACCGTCCCCGGTGGCGTCCCCGATTCCGGCCGCCCCTGAGTCCTCGCAGCCGTCGTCGGGTGCTGCCCCGGCTGCGCCCGCGGCGGACTCGGCGCGACCGGCCCCTGCGCGGGTGAGCGCCCCGGACATCGGTCTGGACGAGCCGTTGATCGAACTGGGTCTCACCGAATCGGGGGAGATGCAGGTGCCCACCGACTACGACGACGTCGGGTGGTTCACCGGAGGTGGCCGACCCGGCGCGATCGGCAGTCCGACGGTGATAGCCGGGCACGTCGACTCGACGACCGGTCCCGCGGTGTTCGATCGATTGTCCGAACTCGGAATCGGCGATGTCGTTGCGGTGGACGACGAGGCGGGTGGCCGAGCCGAGTACCGCATCGACGAGATCGGTGACTACGGCAAAGTGGAGTTCCCGACGGTGCAGGTCTTCGGGGCGGTGCCCACCGACGAGATCAGGCTGATCACGTGCTCGGGCGACTTCGACGCCTCGGTGGGCAGTTACGAGCGCAACCTCGTCGTCTACGGAGTGCGGCAATAGCCCAGCGTTTTGGAGTTGACGCGGAGGATGTTGTAACCTGAACAACGGTTCGGATCACGAGTGCTCGCACTCCGGTCCATACCGCCCAATCAAGTTCTACCCAAGACCGTTGGTCACCGCCTTCTCGAAGGATTCACTTCCGGGAGTTGCGCGGTTGAAGGTCCGAGATCGTGTCGGACGGCCCACGCAGGAGAACGAGGTAGGGAACCTGTCTGCAGTCCTCGCGACTGCCTGCTCGTTCACGCCCCGTGTGCTTCTTGCGCCGGGGCGTTCGTCGTTTTCCGGCCCTCTCGCGATCGACACAACTTCCCACGAGAGGAGGCGAAGTATGGCAAAGCCCGAAAAGGTCTCAGCAGTATCGGAGATCACCGAACAGTTCAAGGGTTCGACGGCTGCCGTCGTCACGGAATACCGTGGCCTGTCGGTGTCCGGTCTGACTCAGCTCCGGCGTGCGCTCGGCGAAGGTGCCACGTACTCCGTCGCCAAGAACACCCTGGTCAAGCGCGCAGCGGCCGAGGCAGGTATTACCGGCCTCGACGAGTTGTTCGTCGGACCGACCGCCATTGCATTCATCAAGGGCGAGCCGGTCGACGCAGCGAAGGCCATCAAGGCCTTCGCGAAGGACAACAAGGCCTTGATCGTCAAGGGCGGCTACATGGACGGCGCAACGCTGTCCGTGGAAGAGATCAACAAGATCGCAGACCTCGAGTCGCGCGAAATCCTGTTGGCCAAGCTCGCCGGCGCCATGAAGGGCAACTTGTCGAAGGCTGCAGGCCTGTTCAACGCTCCCGCATCGCAGTTCGCGCGTCTGGCGTTCGCGTTGCAGGAGAAGAAGGCTGCCGGCGCACCCGCCGCAGCCGAGGCACCTGCAGAAACAGAAGCACCGGCGGAAGCTCCCGCCGAAAGCTGATCCGCTGGTATTGGCGTACAGCTCAGCTCCACACCATCAACACCATGCCGCGGATCAGCGGTTAGGTACTTACAGGAAGGACCCGCCACCATGGCGAAGCTCAGCACCGAAGAATTGCTCGACCAGTTCAAGGAGCTCACTCTCCTCGAGCTCAGCGAGTTCGTGAAGGCATTCGAGGAGACCTTCGAGGTCACCGCAGCTGCCCCCGTCGCCGTTGCTGCTGCAGGCGGCGGCGCAGCCCCCGCCGAGGCTGCTGAAGAGCAGGACGAGTTCGACGTCGTCCTCGAGTCGGCCGGCGACAAGAAGATCCAGGTCATCAAGGTCGTCCGTGAGGTCGTTTCCGGCCTGGGCCTGAAGGAAGCCAAGGATCTCGTCGAGAGCGCTCCGAAGGCAATTCTGGAGAAGGTTGCCAAGGACGCAGCCGACGCCGCCAAGGAGAAGCTGGAAGCTGCCGGCGCGAAGATCTCCGTCAAGTAGGACCGCTTCGTTGCAGTCGTGCTTCGTGCTCTGAACGCACGAGCGCAAGAAGGGCCGTTCCCACCTCGGTGGGGACGGCCCTTCTTCTGTTCTCGGACACCGCACGGGGTGCACCGTTGTGATCGATCACGGACTCCTGCAAATCGCGTGACACCGGCCTTGTGCCCCTGTTTACTCGGTTTCGCCGAAGTCCAAAGCATTCCGAAGGGTTTCGGCGGTCATTGTTTGTGGCGTGTCACAGCTTTGTGACGCAGGGACTTGTCACAGTTCTGGCGAGTCGCCGACCGTGTCGCGTGAGATGAGCCACACTGATGCAAGCTCTACAGCCTGACTCGGGGAAGTTCTTACTGGGCGGTAAGCTCCCGTGTCGGTGCGGACACGTGCATGGGATACAGTGACACAACCCACATCCGGGTCGATGTGTACGAATTGTGGAGGTCAGCGTGGGAGTCGAGGTTTCGGTCGAGGGATTGACCAAGTCTTTCGGGGTACAGAAGATCTGGCAGGACGTGACGTTGACCCTGCCGAAGGGTGAGGTCAGTGCGCTCCTCGGTCCTTCCGGTACCGGCAAGTCGGTCTTCCTGAAGTCCTTGATCGGCCTCCTGCGTCCCGAACAGGGCAAGATATTCATCGACGGAACCGACATCCTGCAGTGCTCCTCCCGTGAGCTCTACGAGATCAGGAAGCTCTTCGGGGTGCTGTTCCAGGACGGCGCACTGTTCGGCTCGATGAACCTCTACGACAATGTCGCGTTCCCGCTCCGCGAGCACACGAAGAAGTCCGAGTCCGACATCCGCAAGATCGTCATGGAGAAGTTGGAACTGACGGGTCTGCTCGGTGCCGAGGACAAGCTGCCCGGCGAGATCTCCGGCGGTATGCGTAAGCGCGCCGGTCTCGCCCGCGCTCTGGTTCTCGATCCCGAGATCATCCTGGTCGACGAGCCGGACTCCGGCCTCGATCCCGTTCGCACTACGTACATCTCGCAGACCCTGATCGACATCAACGCCGAGATCGACGCCACGATCCTGATCGTGTCGCACAACATCAACCTCGCTCGGACGGTGCCCGACAACATCGGCATGCTCTTCCGTCGCCAGCTGGTCATGTTCGGCCCCCGCGAGGTGCTCCTGACGAGCGACGAGCCGGTAGTCAAGCAGTTCCTCAACGGAACGATGATCGGTCCGATCGGCATGTCGGAGGAGAAGGACGAGGCGCAGATGGCGCAGGAGCAGGCCATGGTCGACGCCGGCCACCACGCCGGCGGCGTCGACGACGTCGAAGGCATCGTGCCGCAGATGAAGGCCACTCCCGGAACTCCGGTGCGCGAAGCCGTCGGGCGTAGGCAGGAGCGCGTCCGCCAGATCATGCACACCCTGCCGCACAATGCCCAGGTTGCGATCCAGGAAAGCCTCGACACCACCGACCCGGGTCAGCGTTACCCCGCGTATGCAGACCAGCAGCAGGGTTACGACCAGCAGGGATACGACCACCAGGGTTACGACCACCAGGGTTACGACCAGCAGAGTTACGACCAGCAGAGTTACAGCGGGCAAGGTCATGATCAGCAGGGCTACCAAGCTCCAACACAAGGTCGGGGTCAATAGCAGACATGGGGGGATCGAAGAAGTCCGCGTTCGCTCCGGCGAGCGCCGCTCTGACACAAGCCGGCAATATCGTCGAACTGTTCGTCGAGGTGGTTCGCAACACCTTCCGTAGGCCGTTCCAGTTCCGCGAGTTCATCGAGCAGGCCTGGTTCATCGCCAGCGTCACGATTCTGCCGACGGCGCTCGTCGCCATTCCGTTCGGCGCGGTCGTGGCGCTGCAGACCGGATCGCTCATCAAGCAGCTCGGTGCCGAGTCGTTCACGGGTGCGGCCAGCGTGCTCGCGGTCATCCAGCAGGGCAGTCCGATCGTGACCGCACTGCTGGTGGCCGGCGCTGCCGGTTCTGCTGTGACTGCAGACCTCGGCTCGCGCACCATCCGCGAGGAGATCGACGCCATGCGAGTGCTGGGTATCGACCCGGTACATCGTCTCGTCGTTCCCCGAGTGCTCGCGATGATCCTCGTCGCACTTTTGCTCAACGGCCTGGTCTCGGTCGTCGGCATCGCCGGCGGCTACTTCTTCAACGTGATCCTCCAGGGCGGCACCCCCGGTGCATATCTGGCGTCGTTCTCGTTTTTGGCCCAGCTGCCGGATCTGTATGTCGCCGAGGCGAAAGCAGCAATCTTCGGACTCATCGCGGGCATCATCGCCTCCTACAAGGGCCTCAATCCCAACCCCGGACCCAAGGGCGTCGGCGAGGCAGTGAACCAGACGGTTGTCATCACGTTCCTGCTGCTCTTCTTCGCCAACCTCATCCTGACCCTGGTCTATCTCCAGGTCGTCCCAGCGAAGGGAGCGTAACCGCGATGACGATCGCAAGAGGTCGCGGTGACCGCACGCTGATGCGCGTCAAGCGCGTCGGCAACGCCCCGCTCAACGTGCTCGACCGCGCAGGCGAGCAAATGTCGTTCTACCTGCGGGCCATCGGGTGGATTCCCAAGACCGCAGTGCATTACAAGAAGGAGGTGCTCCGCCTGCTGGCGGAGGTCACCTTCGGCAGCGGTGCGCTCGCCGTCATCGGTGGGACCATCGGCGTGATCGTGATGATGTCCGGCTTCACCGGCATCGTCGTCGGTCTACAGGGCTATGCAGCCCTCGAACAGCTCGGTAGCTCCGTGCTCACCGGATTCCTGTCCGCGTACGTCAACACCCGTGAGATCGCGCCGATTGTCGCAGGACTGGCACTCTCGGCCACCGTCGGCTGTGGTTTCACCGCCCAGCTCGGTGCCATGCGAATCTCCGAGGAGATCGACGCGCTCGAGGTGATGGCCGTACCCAGCGTGCCGTTCCTCGTGACCACCCGCATGATCGCAGGCTTCGTGGCCGTCATCCCGCTGTACATCGTCGGGCTGTTGGCGTCGTACGTCGCATCCCGAGGGATCAGCACCGTTTTCAACGGGCAGTCCACGGGGTCCTACGACCACTACTTCAACCTCTTCCTACCTCCGGAAGACGTGTTGTATTCGTTCTTGAAGGTGCTGATATTCGCCTTCGTCCTGATCATGATCCACTGCTATTACGGCTACCACGCCTCTGGCGGACCTGCCGGTGTCGGCGTCGCAGTGGGCCGTGCCGTTCGTACCGCGATCGTCACGATCGCCGTACTGGACTTCTTCTTGAGCCTCGCCATCTGGGGCACGACCACCACAGTGAGGGTTGCGGGATGATCGACTCGCCGTCGCGACTGAAGCGAGTACTCCTCGGTTTGGCGTTCTTCCTGGTGCTCATCCTGTTCCTGGGGTGGAGCATCACGTCCTACAACAAGACGTTCAAAGATGTGGTGAAAGTCAGCCTCGAAACCGACTCGGTCGGCAACGCGCTGCCGATGAACGCGGATGTCAAGGTGCGCGGAATGATCGTGGGCGAGGTGCGCTCGGCGTCCACCGTCGACGGCGTCGTGACCTCGCAGCTCGCCATCGATCCGGACAAGGCACCGCTGATTCCGTCGAACGTGACGGCACGGTTGCTACCCAAGACACTGTTCGGTGAGCGCTACGTCTCGTTGATCGTGCCCGAGAACGATGCGGCGTCGCCGATCTCCGAGGGCACGGTCCTCAAACAGGACACCAGCGGAAACGCCATCGAGGTCGGGCAGTTGCTCGACGGCTTGCTTCCACTGCTGCAGGCGATTCCGCCACAGGATCTGGCGAACACCCTCGGGTCGTTGGCGCAGGGCCTCAGCGGGCGCGGTGAGCAACTGGGCCAGACCATCGACAACCTGACGAACATCGTGTCGGGTCTGAACACGGAGTTGCCGAACATCCAGCAGACGTTGGTCGGGCTGGCCGACTTCTCGCAGACCTACGCAGACGCGGCACCGGACTTGGTCTCGGCGCTGGACAACTTGCGGACGACGGGCAACACCGTGGTCGAGCGGCAGTCCAGCCTCGACACGCTGTACGGCTCCCTGACCTCGGCGTCGTACACCACTGCGGACTTTCTGCAGACCAACTCCGAGAACCTGATCGGATTGGCCGCGAACTCTCGGGAAGCGCTCGAGCTGCTGGCCGAGTTCTCCCCGACGTTCGGCTGCACGTTCACTTATTTCGCTGAAGGTGCCAGGCGCGGAAAAGTCGTACTCGGTGAGGGCGACGAGTACCCCGGCATCAACGTCTCCGCACCGTTCGTCAACCCGAAGGGTCGTTACTTGCCGAACCAGGACGAGCCGCGCTTGTTCGACGATCGCGGAGCCACCTGTTTCGAGCCCGCGGCGCCGGGGGAGTTCTTCCCGCAGTATCCGGGAGGCTCGATCAACGACGGTTCCTACCAGGTGCCGACCCGGAACCCGGGCCCGCAGGTGATCGAAGGACAGGGACCACCGAAGTCTGCCCAGAGTTCCATCGTTCCCGCCGTCTCCGCATCCGCGCAGCCGGCGAGCTACGAGGGCTCCGACTTCGAGCGCGACACTCTGGCCGTGATCTACGGACAGGCGAGTGGTGTTGCACCGGACAGTATTCCGTCGTGGGCGGCCGCTATCGGCGCACCGGCACTGAGAGGAGTGGAGGTGACCGTGCCATGAGAGGCCTTCTCGCGCCGATCATCAAGTTGGTCGTGTTCGCCGTGATCACGATCACTGCTACGGCCACCCTTGCCTTCACCATCGCCAATTCCAGCGGCGGCGGCGGCGGCACCAAGTTCTCGGCTGTGTTCACGGACGTCACGTCTCTCAACGAGGGCGACGAGATTCGTATCGCGGGCGTTCGTGTCGGCCAGGTCGACAAGATCGAGATCGCCAACGAGCGCGAAGCCAAGGTGGACTTCACTCTGAGCAGTCGTGATTGGCTCCCGGCCAGTTCGACGGCGACCATCCGATTCCGGAACCTGGTGGGCCAGCGCTACATCGCCATCGAGCAGGGTTCGGGAGACCAGGGTCGGAAGATCACCGACGGTGCCACCATTCCGTTGGAGCGGACCAAGCCTGCGGTGAACCTGACCACGCTCTTCGACGGCTTCCGCCCGCTGTTCACCACGCTCAGCTCCGATGACGTCAACAAGCTGTCGTACCAGATCATTCAGGTGTTCCAGGGGGAGTCGGGCACCATCAACGAACTGGTCACCAATACGGCGACCCTGACCAACACCGTCGCCGACAAGGATCAGGTCATCGGGCAGGTCATCACCAATCTGAACAACGTGTTGGAGACGGTGAACCAGAACGACGGGCAGCTCGACAGCCTGATCGTCAACACGCAGCAGCTCGTCTCGGGCCTGTCGGCCGACCGTGGTGTCGTCGGCTCCGCCGTGACGTCGCTCGCCGGCCTGACCAACGCGACCGCCGACCTGCTCGAGCCGACCAGGCCGTCGATCCAGGGTTCGGTGACTGCGTTGAACACGTTGGCCGAGACAGTCAACCGACGAAGCGACGACGTGGACACGGTCCTCGGAATTCTGCCCGTCAAACTCGAGAAGCTCATTCGCACGGCCCAGCAGGGATCCTGGTTCACCTTCTATCTGTGCGGTATCGACATCGTCGCCGGACCGGGTAGTTCGCCGAATCTGAATCTGCCGACCGGGCTGCCGACCGTCAACCAGCCGCTGTACACGAACTCCGCAGCGCGTTGCAAAGCTGGGGGGATCAAGCAATGAAATCTCGTCGTAGTCCGGCCACCATCGGTGCGCTCGGTATCGCAATCATCCTGCTCGCCACGATGTCGGTCTTCTTTCTCGACCGGCTCCCGATCATCGGTGCGGGTTCGGTGTACACCGCCGAGTTCAGCGAGGCAGCAGGGCTCAAGCCGCCCAACGAGGTCCGTATCGCGGGCGTGAAGGTCGGCAAGGTCACCGATGTGCGTCTCGACGGCGACCGGGTGCTCGTGGACTTCACGGTCAAGGACGCCTGGGTCGGCAACGAGTCGCGAGCGGCCATCGCCATCAAGACTGTGCTGGGGCAGAAATATCTGGCGCTCGACCCGAGCGGTCCGGAGACGTTGAGCCCCAAGGACCCGATTCCGCTCGAGCGCACCACGTCCCCGTACGACGTGATCGACGCGTTCTCCGCTGCGGCCTCGACCATCAGCGACATCGACACCGATCAGCTGGCGACGAGCATGCGGACCCTGTCCGAGGCGTTCTCCGAGACGCCTGCGAACATCCGTGCCTCGCTCGACGGTGTGACTCGGTTATCGCAGACCGTGGCCAGCCGTGACGAGGAACTGAAGAAGCTGTTCGAGGCCACCGGCGAGACCTCGAAGGTGCTGGCCGACCGCAACGAGCAGTTCAACCAACTGATCACCGACGCGGGCCCGCTTCTCGAAGAGCTCAACAATCGGCAGCAGGCCATCTCGCAGCTGCTCACCGGCACTCAGCGAGTGTCGCAAGAGCTGACCGGCCTGGTTCGCGACAACGAGGCCACCATCAACCCGATGTTGCAGCAGCTCAACGGCACCATCGAGATCCTGCAGCGCAACAACGACAACCTCGACCGTGCGCTGAAGCTGTACGAACCGTTCATTCGGCTGTACACGAACCTGACCGGCAACGGCCGGTGGATAGACATCACGCTGGCAAACCTCACACCGCCCGGAGTTCCGTTGATACCTGGTTACCGCCAGCCCTCGCTCGATACGTTGGCGGGGAACTGATGACAGACACGCAGACAGCACCGAGAAGCAAGAACAAGCTCGCGCTGATCGCCGTCGTCGTGACCGTGGCGCTCGTCCTCGCGGTCGCCGGCTGGTGGCTGTTCACCAGGGCCGGAACGACCAAGATCACCGCCTACTTCGACAAGTCGATCGGCATCTATTCCGGCTCGGAGGTGCGCGTGCTCGGCGTCAAGGTCGGCACGGTCGACTCGGTCACGCCGCAGGGCGAAGACGTGGAGGTCATTCTTCGCGTCGACCGTGGGGTCGACATTCCTGTGGACGCCAAGGCCGTCCAGGTCACCCCGTCGCTCGTCGCCGACCGCTACGTCCAGCTCTCGCCCGTCTACACCGGCGGCGACACCATGGCCGACGGCGCGACGATCGGTCGCGATCGCACCGCAACACCCGTCGAGGTCGACGAGCTGTACAAGTCCATCGACGACCTGTCCACCGCCCTCGGTCCGGACGGCGCGAACAAGGACGGCGCTCTCACCGATCTGGTCAACACCGGTGCAGCCAACCTCGACGGCAACGGTGAAGCGTTGGGCAACAGCATCACCCAGCTCTCGGCCGCCGGTCGAACGTTGAGTGACTCGCGCACCGACGTGTTCGACACGATCAAGAACCTGCAGACGTTCGTCAGCGCCTTGGCCGTCAACGATCAGCAGGTACGCAACTTCAACACCCAGTTGGCCGACCTGACCGGTTTCCTGTCGGGGCAGCGAGAGGACCTCGGAGCTGCACTCCAACAGCTGTCGGTCTCGCTCGGCGACGTGGCGACGTTCGTCGCGGACAACCGGACCCAACTGACCGATGCCGCGAACGGTCTCACGGTTCCGACGCAGACACTCGCCGACAACCGCGAGCAGCTGGTGCAAACGCTCACGTTGCTGCCGCTGGCCATCAGCAACCTGGTGAACGCGTACGACGCCGAGTCGGGAACGCTCGCCACGCGCGCCAATCTCCAGAACGAGACCCAGGATCCGCTCGGCACCGTGTGCAAGCTCCTCGATCTCGGCAAGCTCGTTCCCGGCGATCCGCGCTTCGAGGCCCTCGGTGCGCAGATTCAGCCGATCATCGATCAGTGCGCCAACATCACCACGATGATCCAGGCCCCGATCACCGACCAGAACCGGATCGTGCTGCCGTTCGGTGTTCTCACCAACGACATCGAGCAGAACGTATCCGTTCCCGGCACCGTGCCTGGCGTCGTCTCGCCCAGGCTCGGAAACAGCTCGATGCCCGGACTGGAGCAGTCGTACATCGGAGGTGGGGGACAGTGAGAACCTCTGTGAATCGGAATCGAGCTCGAGTGAAGCGTTCTTTGGTGGTCGGAGCCGGTGCGTGCGTGGTGGCGCTGTCGGCCGGAGCATGCTCGTCGGCCGGCATCTACGCGATACCGCTGCCCGGCGGTGCCGACGTCGGTGAGAACCCGTTGAACCTGACGGTGCAGTTCGACGACGTACTGGACCTCGTCCCGCAGTCGACCGTGAAGGTCGACGGCGTCTCGGTCGGCCGCGTCGACTCGATAACGGTCCCGAACGACGGCTGGACCGCCGACGTCAACGTCATCTTGAATTCCGACGTCGACCTTCCGGCCAACGCGATCGCATCGGTGCAACAGACCAACCTGCTGGGCGAGAAGTTCGTGCAGCTCTCGGCACCTCCTGGCGACGAGGAAGCAGCGCGTCTGCAGGACGGGGCCACGATCCCGCTCGATCGCACCCGCCATGCCACCGATATCGAACAGGTACTCGGTGCGCTCTCGCTGCTGCTCAACGGCGGCGGTGTCGGGCAGCTCTCGCCGATCGTCAAGGAACTGAGCACGGCGTTCGACGGTCGCGAAGGCAGAACCAAAGAGCTTCTGCAGCAAGCGAACACCCTCATCGACGGCCTCAACCAGCAGCGTGACGACATCACCCGCGCCATCGACGGGCTGGACACTCTCAGCGGCCGCGTCAACACGCAGACCGACAAGATCGACGCAGTGCTGAAGGATCTGCCGATCGCCACCGAGGTTCTCGAGCAGCAGCGCCCGCAGCTGACCGAGATGCTCGGAGCGCTCGACCGTCTCGGAGCCGTCGGCACCGACGTGATCGACCGTTCCAAGGACGATCTCATCGCGGACCTGCGGGCACTACGCCCCACGCTCCAGGCCCTGGCCGATTCGGCGGACGACGTGGTGAGCTCGCTCGCGGTGATCCCCACCCTGCCGTTCGCGGACGGTACCGAGAAGATCATCGAGGGCAACTCGGCGAACCTGTTCCTTTCGCTCGACCTGTCGATCGGAACTGCGTTGCGCAACTTCGGCGTCGGGGAGGGCGATCCGGTCTACATCCAGCCCAAGTACGGCAACACGCTGCCCGTCGTCGACCCGTCGAATCCGTACTACAACGGCAACGGACCGCGCCCGGGTTGGCCGACGATCTCGCTGCTGCCGTTGCCGCCGATCATCCCGTCACCGGTTCCCGGTCCGGGTGCACCTGCGAACGAGCAGGCAGCGGCGGCCGCCGCGCCCGCACCGGCCGATCCGTTCGCACCGTTGAACGATCTGCTCGAGCGATTCGGAGTTGGACAGTGAGATCGAGACTGGTTCGCATTCAATTGGTCCTCTTCGTCGTGGTCGCTGTGGTGGGGTTGGTCTATGTCGGTGCCAAGTACGTGCGACTGGACAACATGCTCGGCTTCGGGCAGTACCAGGTCGATCTGAACCTCGCCGATTCCGGTGGCATCTTCTCCAACGCCGAGGTCACCTACCGAGGTGTCCCGGTGGGAACCGTCGGAGATCTGGAACTGACGGAAGACGGGATCCGAGTCGCGCTCATGCTCGACGACGGCGGCCCGGACATCCCAGCCGACACCAAGGCCGTCGTGGCCAACAGGTCGGCCATCGGTGAGCAGTACGTCGACCTGCAACCCGAGACCGACCAGGGCCCGTTCCTGGTCGACGGTTCGCAGATCGCGGAGGCCGACACCACTACACCCGTGCCGGTGGAACAGGTTCTCGCCAACGCGAACACGCTGGTTCGGTCGGTACCGCTGGATACGTTGACGCGAGTCGTCAACGAGCTCGGTGTGGCGTTCGACGGAAAGGGCACGGATCTTGCGTCTCTCGTCGATTCGCTCGGGAACATCTCCGAGGCAGGCAACGAGGCGCTGCCGCAGACGCTCGCGCTGGTGCGCGACGCGGTGCCAGTGCTGAACACGCAGTCCGAGCAGTCGGATCTGATTCGGCAGTTCAGCACCAGCTTGGATGAGGTGACGGCTCAGTTGAAGTCCAGCGATCCGGACATCCGTCGCCTGATCGACACCGGCACAGCGGCGGGCGATCAGCTCGGTGGTCTCATCACCGATGCCGGTCCGGCTCTGACGACCGATATCAACAACCTGGCACTAGTTGCTGCGCAGGCCGAACCCCGGTACGTCGCGCTTCGTCCGTTCCTGACGTTCCTGCCTGCCCTCGGTGCCGGCATCTCCACCATCGTCCCGGACGACGGCACGATCCATCAGGGCCTGTTGCTCGAGACCAACAACCCGCCCCCGTGCACGGTGGGCTACGAGGGCAGCCAGGCGATCCTCGACGAGGAGAAGCGCAAGAACCCGAACTTCGATCCGACTCGGGAGAATTACCCGCTGAACCTCGACGCGAACTGCGCCACACCGCAGGGCAGCGTGACGGGCGTTCGTAGTGCGAACCGCATCGTGTTCGCCGATCCGGATGTGCCGCAGCCGTGGGACCTCAAGCCCAAGGTCGATCCCGAGAAGTTGAACCTCAACCCGATCGCCACCCAGTTGGCACCGCTGATCGGCGTCACGCCGAAGTAGTGAAATCGGTGGAACTGCTGCTCAGCACTATCGTCGGGCCGAGAGTGGTTCGGCCGGATATTACCGAGTAGTAGGGTGGAAAGTGTGAACTCGAGCACCGAAGCCCTGGAGTCCTCAGCGACTCCAGGGCGTAACAAGACCGCGAAAATCCTCTTTGCCGTCGTCACGGTGATCGCCGTGGTGGCCCTCGCAGCGGCCGTGTTCTTCGGATACGGCTGGGGCAATGCGTTGCTGAGTCAGAAGCCCACCGCGGACACCCGCGACGCGGCTCTCACCGGCGCTCAGCAAGCGGCCGTCAACCTCAACACGGTCGACGCGGCCACCATCGATCAGTCGTTCGACAACATGAAGTCGTCCATCACCGGCGACCTGATGCTCAACGACCTCGAGCAGACGCGGTCGGGTATCACCGACCAGGTTCGTCAGTCCGGTGCCAGGAGCGAGGCCGAGGTGCTGCACGGCGCGCTGACAGAACTGAGCACGGACGAGAACACCGCCACGGCTCTGGTCGTCATCGCGACCACCACCACGTGGCCCGATCGCGTCGAGCGAAGCAAGCTGACGATGCGGCTGGCCATGGAAGAGGTCGACGGGGTGTGGAAGACCAACAAGGTCGACCCCATCGGTTCACGGATCTCGCTCGACAGTCCCAGCACCAATCCCGTCATCCCGACCGAACCCGGCGGCCCCGCCGATCCGAATGCCGCCGATCCGAATGCCGCCGATCCGAATGCGGCCGACCCCGGCACGGACGCGACGCCTGCTCCCGAGCCGGACTCCGGCGGTAACTGAGAATCCGGCAGTGGTGTTTTCCGTCTGTACCGAAGTGAGTTTCGAAGGAGTTCTGTAGTGCCTCCCCAGCGTCGCAAGATCGTTCCACCCACCACCACCAGCAAGGTTCGACGCAAGGTGGCCGGCACCGGGAAGCCGACTGCAGCCAACACCGACACGGCTTCGACCGACGCCGAGGGATCGGCGGCCGCCGAATCGCAGTCCATCACGACGCCGCCGCCGACCGAGCCGGTCCTCGACAAGCCCGCAACCGACAAGCCCGTGACCGAGAAGCCGTCACTCGAGAAGCCTTCGGTCGACAAGCCTGCAACCGACAAGCCTGCAACCGACAAGTCTGCAACCGACAAGTCTGCAACCGAGAAGCCTTCGGTCGACAAGCCTGCTGCCGACTCCATCGCAAGCGCCTCGTCCTCCGCACCGGTGTCGGGTATCGGCTACAAGCACGTGATCGTCGTCGCGGTGATTGCCGTGGTGCTCGGCGCGTTCGCTGCCGTTGCCGCGTTCAAGCCGTTCGCCACGATCGACAATGCGGCGTGGGTGGATTCCGCGGCCACCCAGGAGGTCACCTCGGCTGCGACCGATGCGCTGCAGACCCTGTACACGTACAAGGCCGAGACGATCGATGCCGATTTCGATGCGGCCCGCGCTGTTCTCAATCAGTCGATGCTCGACGAGTTCAACTCCACCGCTGAGACAACCAAATCTGCTGTGGTGCAAACGAGTACGGGTACCGAGGCCATGGTGACGGATATCGGTGTCACGCGGTTGGAGGACGACAAGGCCGAGCTGCTCGCCAATGTGAACATCAGCGCCACGCAGAACGGCGTCGCGTCGGGCAGCGCCGAGGGCCCGTTGACGGTGAACATGGAGAAGGTCGACGGCTCCTGGAAGCTCTCGGCCATCGACGATCAATAGTCGCTCCGACCAGTAGCTCGATCAAGCCCCGTTCGACGCAGCAGCCCTGCGTGGACGGGGTTTTTTCGTGTCGTTTTCGGCCATCTCTCACCGACTTCGGGCCGAGCTACCATCGCGTTTGCGTCCTGGTTGGGACGAGCCCTGGTTGTTCGGGACAACCATTTTCACGCTCGGACAGCCAGGGGTGGATCCGATGAAAACGGAGCATGCTGGTCATGACTGACACAACTATCGATTTTTCCGTGCTGGAATCCCGGTCCGGTCGATCGGGCTTTGCCGAGCACGTCAATCCCGAACTGTACCGCTTGTTGTCTGCGCTGAACCTGGATCGCGAGTACGTGCGCGGCGACGGGACGGTCCTGTTCGACGCCTCGGGCCGACGCTATCTCGACTTCGCGGGGGCGTACGGAGCCCTTCCGTTCGGGCACGGTCCCACTCCGATTTGGCAGGCGGTCAACGACGTTCGCTGCAGCGGGGAGGCAATTTTCGTGCAGCCCTCGGTGCTGAGCGCGGCCGGAGAATTGGCAGATCGGTTGGGGCGCATGGCCCCCGAGGGGTTGACGCGAACGACGTTCGTCAACAGTGGTACCGAGGCGACGGAGGTCGCGCTCAAGATCGCCCGAGCGCACACCGGGCGGCTGGGTGTGCTGACCACCGCGAACAGCTTCCACGGTAAGACCCTCGGTGCCTTGTCTGCGACGGGAAACATCAAGTATCAGAACGGTTTCGGCGCTCCAGTCGAGGGATTCGATCATATCGAGTTCGGGGATTCGGATGCGCTCGACGCGGCCCTGGCGGCGACACCCGGGCATTATGCAGTGTTTCTGGTGGAGCCGATTCAGGGTGAGGGTGGAGTGGTGTGCCCGCCCGACGGATACCTGCGCCGCGTGCGGGAGATCTGCGATCGGCACGGGGTGCTGATGGCACTCGACGAGGTGCAGACCGGGCTCGGCCGGACGGGCCGGATGTTCGCAGCCGAGCACGACGGCGTGGTGCCGGACATTCTTACTCTCGCCAAGGCGCTCGGTGGCGGGATCGTGCCGGTGGGCGCGGTGCTGAGCCGCCCGGAGTTGGTGGGGGAGAGCTTCGCGCTACGGCACACGTCGACCTTCGCGGGGAACGCGTTGGCTGCACGGGTGGGTGTCGCGGTACTCGAAGAACTGACTCGGGACGGCTGCGCGGTGGTGGAAAATGCGGCCGTACTCGGCCATCGGCTGAAGAACGATCTGAGCGCGCTGGCCGAGAAGTATCCGTCGGTGGTCACCGAGGTACGCGGCCGCGGACTGTTGCTGGGCATCGAACTCACCGCGGACGTGAACTTCGTCGGACGGCAGTCACTGCTCGGATCGATCGCAGATCAGCACAACCTCTCCGCGGTGATCTGCTCGTACCTGCTCAATGTCGAGGGGATCCGAGTGGCTCCGACTCTGTTCGGCAACAGGGTGATTCGCATCGAGCCGCCGCTCACGGTGTCCGGGGTGCAGTGCTCGCGTCTGGTCGCCGCACTGGACCGGGCGTTGGGCTACGCGGCAGCGGGAGACTTGGACGGATTGTTCGGGCACCTGTTGGGCCGTCCGACCGTCGCTACGCCGCCTGCCCTCGCGGCGCTGCGTCCCGGGCGTACCCCCGACATCGCGGTAGGGCCCACCGATCGACGTTTCGCGTTCATCGCGCATCCCCTCGATCTCGGGTTCTTCGCAGCATTCGACCCGGCGCTCGAGGTGTTCGACGACTCCGAGCGACAGGAGTTGCTCGAGCGGTTCGCGGCGTCGACGTCCGAGCTCGAACCCGCGTCGTTCGTCATCGGCAGCGGCCGGGTCGTCGGAGGCGGGGACGCGACGGCGCACGGTGATCTGATCGGGCTGCCGTACACCTCTCAGCAGTTGCTGCAGCTGCCGACCCAGCGTGCGCTGGCAGTGGTGGGCGGTGCCGTCGAGCTGGCGATCTCACGCGGTGCAACGGTCGTCGGGTTGGGCGGCTACTCGTCGGTGATCACCGGCAACGGGTTGGGTCTCGGCGCGACGACGCATCCCATCACCACCGGCAACACGTTCACCGCCGCGGCCAGTCTGCGGGCTGTTCGACGCGTGTGCCGTGAACGCGGAATCGATGTCGCGCGGGCTCGAGTGACGATTCTCGGTGCCGCCGGGGCGATCGGGCGAACCATCGGCAGGCAGTTGGCCGGCGAGGTCGGTGCCGTCGTGCTGGTCGGTAGGCAGGGGGAGAGCTCGGTGATCGCTCCCAAGCTGTGGGCGGCTGCGCAGGAGATGGTGGCGAGAGCTCGGGCGGGTGCGGGGTCGGGGGAGCTGGCCGCCGCCGCGCACGCTGTCGACGGTGATCTGGACGATCTGATCAGGTCGCGGCATCTGGAGTTCTTCACCGATCCCGTTGCTGCGGTGCATGATTCGTTGATCGTCATCGCTGCGACGTCGGCACCACATGCGTTGATCGATCCGACGGATCTGATGGAGGGTGCCATCGTCTGCGATGTGGCGCAGCCGCAGAATATCGGCCGGGACGTGCGAAGTGAGCGGCCGGACGTCACGGTGTTCGACGGCGGCATCGTGCAGGTGCCGTCGGGTTCGGATTTCGGGCTGACCTACGGGTTGGCTCCTGGGCTGACCTACGCCTGTATGGCCGAGACGATGCTGATCGCGTTGTCGGGTGAGTTCGGACTGCGCAGTATCGGGGCCACCCTCGACGGCGAGAGCGTCGAACGATTGGGTGAGTTGGCCGATCTGCACGGCTTCGCGCTCGCCGAGGCCACGCGGTGGCGGGAGAGCGCCCGGTAGTCGGCAGGGGCGGGGCGCGTCGGTGTCCCCGCCCCGCCTCGCCCCGCCCCCGCCCCTGCCGTCTGCGTCAATGGACCCTTGCATACGTCTCGGCGGTGCAGTGGTCCATCGACGCGACCGGTTCGAGTGTGGTCTCGGAAAACGGATCGGGCCGAACCTCTTGACGAAGGGGGCGGCACGGTTCAGTCTTGTCGTCAGGAGCACCCCCAGCGGTTCTGAAGCGCAGCGGCATCGGGCGTCCGGCAGGCGACACGCTTTCGTCGAGTCGGCGCACGAATGGACCCCGGGTGCTACTTTTGATGCCCCCGTTGCGCTCTGCGCACATTTGGGGTACCTTTGGACGTTGCGCTGGCTGCCTCCTGTCCACCTCTCGATCGCTGTTACCCGAAAGCACGTTTTCGGGCCGCTGTGATGGGGATTCGGTCTGGTTGCACCAGCCGAAATTCGCCCCACATATAGCAAACAGATACAGCGGCGGTCGCACTGCACGAGCGACCCGCGTGAGGTGCTGGAAGGACGCATCTTGGCAGTCTCTAGCCAGACCAAGGCAGTTGTCGGAACACCGGGAGCCCCGAGGAGGGTTTCGTTCGCGAACATTCGCGAGCCGTTGGAGGTACCCGGTCTCCTCGATGTACAGACGGATTCGTTCGAATGGCTGGTAGGTGCGCAGAGTTGGCGTGACCGTGCCGCCGCCCGCGGAGACAGCAGTGTCGCCGGTGGACTCGAGGACATCCTGACCGAGCTCTCTCCGATCGAGGACTTCTCGGGCTCGATGTCTCTCTCCTTCTCCGACCCACGATTCGACGAGGTCAAGGCCTCGACCGATGAGTGCAAGGACAAGGACATGACGTACGCGGCTCCGCTGTTCGTCACGGCCGAGTTCATCAACAACAACACCGGTGAGATCAAGAGCCAGACGGTCTTCATGGGTGATTTCCCGATGATGACCGACAAGGGCACCTTCATCATCAACGGCACCGAGCGTGTCGTGGTGTCGCAGCTGGTGCGTTCTCCGGGCGTCTACTTCGATCATTCGATCGACAAGACCACCGAGAAGGACCTGCACAGCGTCAAGGTCATCCCCGGTCGCGGTGCATGGCTCGAGTTCGACGTCGACAAGCGCGACACCGTCGGTGTCCGCATCGACCGCAAGCGTCGCCAGCCCGTCACGGTGCTGCTGAAGGCTCTCGGTTGGTCCACCGAGCAGATCACGGAGCGCTTCGGCTTCTCCGAGATCCTCATGGCCACCCTGGAGAAGGACAACACCGCCGGTACCGACGAGGCGCTCCTCGACATCTACCGCAAGCTGCGTCCGGGCGAGCCGCCGACCAAGGAGTCGGCGCAGACCCTGCTGGAGAACCTGTTCTTCAAGGACAAGCGCTACGACCTCGCTCGCGTGGGTCGCTACAAGATCAACAAGAAGCTCGGCCTCAACTCGGGTGAGCCCATCGTGGCGTCGACCCTCACCGAGGAAGACATCGTCGCGACCATCGAGTACCTCGTGCGTCTGCACGCAGGTGAGACCTCGATGACCGCACCCGACGGCGTCGAGGTTCCGGTCGAGGTCGACGACATCGACCACTTCGGCAACCGTCGTCTGCGTACCGTCGGCGAGCTCATCCAGAACCAGATCCGCGTGGGCCTGTCCCGCATGGAGCGCGTCGTGCGCGAACGTATGACGACTCAGGACGTCGAGGCGATCACGCCGCAGACCCTGATCAACATCCGTCCCGTCGTCGCTGCGATCAAGGAGTTCTTCGGAACCTCCCAGCTCTCGCAGTTCATGGACCAGAACAACCCGTTGTCGGGTCTGACGCACAAGCGTCGCCTGTCGGCACTGGGACCCGGCGGTCTCTCTCGTGAGCGCGCCGGCCTCGAGGTCCGCGACGTTCACCCGTCGCACTACGGCCGCATGTGCCCCATCGAGACCCCGGAAGGCCCGAACATCGGCCTGATCGGATCGCTCTCGGTGTACGCACGCGTCAACCCGTTCGGCTTCATCGAGACCCCGTACCGCAAGGTCGTCGACGGCAAGGTCACCGACGATGTCGATTACCTGACCGCCGACGAGGAGGATCGCCACACGCTCGCGCAGGCGAACTCTCCGGTCGACGATTCGGGTCACTTCGTCGAGGACAAGATTCTCGTCCGTCGTAAGGGTGGAGAGGTCGAGTTCGTCTCGTCCGACGACATCGATTACATGGACGTCTCGCCGCGACAGATGGTCTCCGTCGCGACCGCGATGATTCCGTTCCTCGAGCACGACGATGCCAACCGTGCCCTGATGGGCGCGAACATGCAGCGTCAGGCCGTCCCGCTGGTGCGCAGCGAGGCTCCGATCGTCGGTACCGGCATGGAGCTGCGTGCAGCTGTCGATGCCGGTGACGTCGTCATCACCGAGAAGACCGGTGTCGTCGAAGAGGTCTCCGCCGATTACGTCACGGTCATGGCCGACGACGGATCGCGCAAGACCTACCGGATGCGCAAGTTCGCGCGTTCCAACCAGGGCACGTGCGCCAACCAGCGTCCGATCGTGGACGAGGGACAGCGCGTCGAGACCGGCCAGGTCCTCGCCGACGGCCCCTGCACCGAGAACGGTGAGATGGCACTCGGCAAGAACCTGCTGCTGGCGATCATGCCGTGGGAGGGCCACAACTACGAGGACGCGATCATCCTGTCGCAGCGCCTCGTGGAAGAGGACGTTCTCACCTCGATCCACATCGAGGAGCACGAGATCGATGCTCGCGACACCAAGCTCGGTGCCGAGGAGATCACTCGCGACATCCCGAACGTCTCCGACGAGGTCCTCGCAGACCTCGACGAGCGCGGCATCATCCGTATCGGTGCCGAGGTTCGTGACGGCGACGTGCTGGTCGGAAAGGTCACGCCGAAGGGCGAGACCGAGCTGACCCCCGAAGAGCGCCTGCTGCGCGCCATCTTCGGTGAGAAGGCTCGCGAAGTTCGCGACACCTCGCTCAAGGTTCCGCACGGCGAGAACGGAAAGGTCATCGGCATCCGCGTCTTCTCGCGCGACGACGACGACGATCTGCCTCCCGGCGTCAACGAGCTGGTCCGCGTCTACGTGGCTCAGAAGCGCAAGATCCAGGACGGCGACAAGCTCGCCGGCCGCCACGGCAACAAGGGCGTCATCGGCAAGATCCTCCCGCAGGAGGACATGCCGTTCCTGCCCGACGGCACCCCGATCGACATCATCCTCAACACCCACGGTGTTCCGCGTCGTATGAACATCGGGCAGGTCCTCGAAACCCACCTGGGTTGGATCGGCAAGACCGGTTGGAACGTGCAGATCGCCGCGGACGGCAGCAAGCCCGATTGGGCCGAGCGTCTGCCCGAGGAGATGCTGGCGGCTCCGGCCGACAGCAACATCGCCACCCCGGTGTTCGACGGTGCCAAGGAGAATCAGCTCGCCGGCCTGCTGGAGAGCACGATTCCCAACCGCGACGGCGAGCAGATGGTCGGCTCCGACGGAAAGGCCACGTTGTTCGACGGCCGCTCCGGCGAGCCGTTCCCGTACCCGGTGTCGGTGGGCTACATGTACATCATCAAGCTGCACCACTTGGTCGACGACAAGATCCACGCTCGTTCGACCGGGCCGTACTCGATGATCACGCAGCAGCCCCTCGGCGGTAAGGCGCAGTTCGGTGGACAGCGCTTCGGTGAGATGGAGTGCTGGGCCATGCAGGCCTACGGTGCCGCGTACACGCTGCAGGAGCTTCTCACCATCAAGTCGGACGACGTTGTCGGCCGCGTGAAGGTGTACGAAGCGATCGTCAAGGGCGAGAACATCCCGGAGCCGGGTATCCCCGAGTCCTTCAAGGTGCTCCTCAAGGAGCTCCAGTCGCTGTGCCTCAACGTGGAGGTGCTGTCCTCGGACGGCGCAGCCATCACGATGGCCGACGGTGACGACGAAGACCTCGAGCGTGCCGCAGCCAACCTGGGAATCAACCTCTCCCGCAACGAAGCTGCCACGGTCGACGACCTCGCTCAGTAGTTCTGTGGTCTGCCGGATCCGCCCAGTGCGGATCCGGCAGGCGTTTCTCTCATTTGCTCTTCCAGCACAACACCCATAACGGGGAAAGGAAGTTACGTGCTCGACGTCAACTTCTTCGATGAACTTCGCATTGGCCTTGCCACTGCGGACGACATCCGTCAGTGGTCCTACGGCGAGGTCAAGAAGCCGGAGACCATCAACTACCGCACGCTCAAGCCCGAGAAGGACGGCCTCTTCTGCGAGAAGATCTTCGGCCCCACTCGGGACTGGGAGTGCTACTGCGGCAAGTACAAGCGCGTCCGCTTCAAGGGCATCATCTGTGAGCGCTGTGGCGTCGAGGTCACTCGCGCCAAGGTGCGTCGTGAGCGCATGGGCCACATCGAACTGGCCGCTCCGGTCACGCACATCTGGTACTTCAAGGGTGTGCCGTCGCGTCTGGGCTACCTGCTCGACCTGGCTCCGAAGGATCTCGAGAAGATCATCTACTTCGCTGCCTACGTCATCACCACGGTCGACGACGAGCTCCGCCACAACGAGCTCTCGACGCTGGAGGCCGAGATGGAGGTCGAGAAGAAGGCCGTCGCAGATCAGCGCGACGCCGATCTCGAGGCTCGTGCGCAGAAGCTCGAAGCCGACATCGCCGAGCTCGAAGCCGAGGGTGCCAAGTCCGACGTGCGTCGCAAGGTCAAGGACGGCGGCGAGCGCGAGATGCGTCAGCTCCGTGACCGCGCGCAGCGTGAGCTCGATCGTCTCGAAGAGATCTGGACCACGTTCACCAAGCTTGCTCCCAAGCAGCTCATCGTCGACGAGCTCATCTACCGCGAGCTCATCGACCGGTACGGCGAGTACTTCACCGGTGCCATGGGTGCCGAGTCGATCCAGAAGCTCATGCAGACCTTCGACATCGACGCCGAGGCGGAGTCTCTGCGCGAGACCATCCGCAGTGGCAAGGGTCAGAAGAAGCTGCGTGCGCTCAAGCGTCTGAAGGTCGTCGCCGCATTCCAGGCCGGCCGTAACTCGCCGATGGGCATGGTTCTCGACGCTGTTCCGGTCATTCCGCCGGAGCTTCGTCCGATGGTGCAGCTCGACGGTGGACGTTTCGCGACGTCCGACCTCAACGATCTGTACCGCCGCGTCATCAACCGCAACAACCGCCTCAAGCGTCTGATCGATCTCGGTGCTCCCGAGATCATCGTCAACAACGAGAAGCGGATGCTGCAGGAGTCGGTCGACGCCCTGTTCGACAACGGCCGTCGTGGACGTCCGGTCACCGGACCGGGTAACCGTCCGCTGAAGTCGCTCTCCGACTTGCTCAAGGGCAAGCAGGGTCGATTCCGTCAGAACCTCCTCGGCAAGCGCGTCGACTACTCGGGCCGTTCGGTCATCGTCGTCGGCCCGCAGCTCAAGCTGCACCAGTGCGGTCTCCCGAAGCTGATGGCTCTCGAGCTGTTCAAGCCGTTCGTGATGAAGCGTCTGGTGGATCTGAACCACGCGCAGAACATCAAGTCGGCCAAGCGCATGGTCGAGCGTCAGCGTCCGCAGGTGTGGGACGTTCTCGAAGAGGTCATCGCCGAGCACCCCGTGCTGCTGAACCGTGCACCCACCCTGCACCGGTTGGGCATCCAGGCGTTCGAGCCGCAGCTCGTCGAGGGCAAGGCCATCCAGCTGCACCCGCTCGTGTGTGAGGCGTTCAACGCCGACTTCGACGGTGACCAGATGGCTGTCCACCTCCCGCTGTCCGCCGAGGCTCAGGCCGAGGCACGCGTGCTGATGCTGTCGTCGAACAACATCCTCTCGCCGGCATCGGGCCGTCCGCTCGCCATGCCGCGTCTGGACATGGTGACGGGTCTGTACCACCTGACGCGTCTCGATGCCGGTGCTGTCGGCGAGCGCGCCGACGCCAAGACCGACACGGCCGAGTTCGGGGCGTACTCCTCCCCGGCCGAGGCTCAGATGGCCGTCGACCGTGGATCGCTCACGGTGCAGTCGCAGATTCGGGTTCGTCTCACCACGCAGCGCCCGCCGCGTGACATCGAGAACGAGCTGTTCCCCGAGGGCTGGAACCGTGGCGAGGCATGGACCGCGGAAACCACTCTGGGACGCGTTCTCTTCAACGAGCTGCTTCCGGCGGACTACCCGTTCGTCAACGAGCAGATGCCGAAGAAGCGTCAGTCGACCATCATCAACGATCTCGCCGAGCGTTACCCGATGATCGTCGTCGCACAGACCGTCGACAAGCTCAAGGATGCAGGCTTCTACTGGGCCACGCGTTCGGGTGTCACCATCTCGATCTCCGACGTCCTCGTGCCGCCGGAGAAGCCGCAGATCATGGAGACCTTCGAGGCTCAGGCCGATCAGATCGAGAAGAAGTACCAGCGTGGCGCACTCGACAAGGTCGAGCGCAACTCCGCATTGGTCAAGATCTGGCAGGACGCGACCGAGCAGGTCGGTAAGGCCATGGAGGCCCACTTCCCCGACGACAACCCGATCCCGATGATCGTGAAGTCCGGCGCAGCCGGAAACATGACTCAGGTTCGCTCGCTCGCCGGTATGAAGGGCCTGGTGACGAACCCGAAGGGTGAGTTCATCCCGCGTCCGATCAAGTCTTCCTTCAAGGAAGGCCTGACGGTCCTCGAGTACTTCATCAACACGCACGGTGCTCGTAAGGGTCTGGCCGACACGGCGCTTCGTACCGCCGACTCGGGCTACCTGACGCGTCGTCTGGTCGACGTCTCGCAGGATGTCATCGTTCGGGAAACCGACTGTGGCACCGAGCGCGGCATCGTCACGACGATCGCCGAGAAGATGGCCGACGGCAAGATGATCCGCGACGCTCACGTCGAGACCAGCACGTACGCCCGCACCTTGGCGAACGACGCTGTCGACGAGAACGGCACGGTCATCGTCGCTCGCGGACACGATCTCGGTGACCCGGCCATCGACGCGTTGCTCGCTGCGGGCATCACGTCGGTCAAGGTTCGCTCGGTGCTCACCTGCACCACGGGAACCGGCGTCTGCGCCACCTGCTACGGCCGCTCGATGGCCACCGGCAAGCTGGTCGACATCGGTGAGGCCGTCGGTATCGTTGCCGCACAGTCCATCGGTGAGCCCGGAACCCAGCTGACCATGCGTACCTTCCACCAGGGTGGTGTCGCCGGAGATGACATCACCGGTGGTCTACCTCGCGTGCAGGAGCTGTTCGAGGCACGTGTGCCGAAGGGCAAGGCTCCGATCGCGGACGTGTCGGGACGCATTCAGCTCGAGGACGGCGATCGTTTCTACAAGATCACCATCGTCCCGGACGACGGCGGCGAAGAGGTTGTCTACGACAAGCTCTCCAAGCGTCAGCGTCTGCGCGTCTTCAAGCACGACGACGGCACCGAGCGCCTCCTGGCGGACGGTGACCACGTCGAGGTCGGCCAGCAGCTCATGGAAGGTGCTGCCGATCCGCACGAGGTCCTGCGTGTGATGGGTCCCCGTCAGGTGCAGATCCACCTCGTCAACGAGGTCCAGGAGGTTTACCGGTCGCAGGGTGTGTCGATTCACGACAAGCACATCGAGACCATCGTGCGCCAGATGCTCCGTCGCGTGACGATCATCGACAGCGGCTCCACCGAATTCCTGCCCGGTTCACTCACCGAGCGCAGCGAATTCGAGTCGAGCAACCGTCGCGTCGTCTCCGAGGGTGGCGAGCCCGCAGCCGGACGTCCGGTCCTGATGGGTATCACCAAGGCGTCGCTGGCCACCGACTCGTGGCTGTCGGCAGCGTCCTTCCAGGAGACCACTCGTGTGCTCACCGATGCGGCGATCAACTGCCGTAGCGACAAGCTCATAGGTCTCAAGGAGAACGTCATCATCGGTAAGCTCATCCCGGCTGGTACCGGCATCAACCGGTACCGGAACATCACGGTGCAGCCGACCGAAGAGGCGCGTGCCGCGGCATACGCGGTGCCGTCGTACGACGATCAGTACTACAGCCCGGACGGCTTCGGCCAGGGAACCGGCGCTGCAGTGCCGCTCGACGACTACGGTTTCTCCAACGAATACCGCTAGAGCGACTCCGTCGCACGTGAGCGGAACCTCGTAGTCCACTACGAATTTCCGCTCACGACGGCAGAGCTCGACACACAGAGCCCCGCATCGACTCCGGTCGGTGCGGGGCTCTGTCGTGTCTGGGGTGCGCGGTGAGTTTTCCGTATCACTCGGGTCAGTAACGGTATGACCAACCCAAAATCCAGCACCATCGTGAACATCGGCGTGGCCATGTTCACCGTCTCAGACCAGGACGCGGCTCTCGAGTTCTATTCGCGTGTACTCGGCTTCGAGCTACGCGACGACACGCGTTTCGGCCCCGAGGGCGAGTATCGGTGGGTCGAGGTGGCACCGCCCGGTTCGACGGCACGGCTCGCCCTGAATCCGCCGATGGGTGACTCGCCCGGCGGGTCCTCGATCGGTGTCGAAACTCCCGACGTCGAGGCGGAACACGCGCGACTGGCCGCGATCGGCGGTGTCGACATGGACGCAATTTCCGGGACAGAGGACGGTGCGCCGCCCATGTTCGTACTGCGAGATCCCGACGACAATTCGGTGTGGGTGGTTCAGGCCTGACGGATCGGCCTGGCTATTTCCGATCGACGAACGTGTACAACTCGGCGATCGTGCCGTCCTTGACGACGGCGAAGTCCTGGCCGGTGACGACCGCTGGGGCGTCGGGCGGCGAGAGTGCCCAGGAGATGCGTGCGACGTCGCCCAGCACGGCGGGTTCGACGGTGACGGAGAAGGACAGGCCGGCGGAGTCCGCGAGGAGTGCGGCGATCGCATCGATGACGGCGTCGCGTCCGGTCGCGGTGTTCTCGGCGTCGTAGAACACCGCGTCCGGGTGGTACATGGCTTCGATCAGCTCGCGTCGTCGGTCGGCGTCGGTTGCGTTGAATACCTCGACTACGTTGCGACGTACCAACTCGGCGTGAGAAGTGCTGTCCATGGTGGGCCCCTAAGGTTGGTGGTCGGGGTTCGGTGTAACAACGCCCCGGCTCCCAGCATCTCAGAAAGAACGTGACATGTCACCTAATAACCCCGAAGGCGGCCCGTGGCTGACGCCGGTTCAGGAGTCGGCTTGGCGCGCCTACATGGGGTTGTCGCTGCAGATGACGTTCGAGATGAACCGGCAGCTGACCGAGGACCACGGTCTCTCCTTGGCCGACTACTCGGTGCTCGTTGCGCTCGCGGACAGTCCCGACGGCCGTCGCCGGGTGACCGACCTGGCAGCCGAGATCGGCTGGGAGCGCAGCAGGGCCTCGCACCATCTTGCTCGGATGTGCGCACGGGGGCTCACCGATCGCGCGGTCTCGACCACCGACGGGCGCGCCACGGATGCGGTTCTCACCGGTGCAGGCAGGGCGGCTCTGGACGGAGCTGCCGCGGGTCATGTCGATGTGGTGCGTCGATTGTTCTTCGACGGGCTCGTACCCGAGGAGATCCCCGTTCTGGAGTCGATCCTCACGCGTCTACGCGATCATGTGCGAACCAATGGGACACTGCCTCGGCCGCAGTGACAACCTTCACCTCGCGTGACAACGGGTGGTCATGGCGAGCTGGTTCGTCCCGGGGGTGTTTTCGATACCCGCACGCCTGAACCGGCTCGCCGGACAGCTCCCGAACCTACGTCCGCTGCGATCGCGCCGCCGCTGTCACCCCGATCAAAGCCAGCGCGGCGAAAGTGAACAGCAGCAACTGAGCCGATCGCAGCGTCGATGGTTCGCCGAGGTTCACCAGCACACCCGCGAGGGCTGCGCCGAAGGCGTTGGCGATCAGTTGGACGGTGTTGATGGCGGCGGAGGCTCGTGCGCCTTCTCCCGGTTCGGCAACCGAGGTCATGGCTCCGACCGCCAGGTGCGGCCACGCGATGCCTATTCCGACACCCGCGACGATCAGACCCACCACCCACACCGCGATCGCACCTGCACCCGCCCGATCGGTGAGAAGTGCTGCCATGGTGCACAATCCGGCGGCAACGAGGATTGGTCCACCGATGACGATGCGTCGTACGACGTGTGGTGCTGTGGCCGGTGCGCTGGGTATCTCGCCGAGAGTCCAGCCCAATGCCAGCGCAGCTCCGAGGAATCCGGCGGCCAACGGTGCCAAGCCTGCCAGTCGTTGGCCGAACAGCGGAATGAACGTCTCCACCGTCGAGGCGACGGCGAGGACGACGATGGTCAGGTACACCCACTTCAGGGACGATGCGCTGAATGTAGACGGCGGAAGCACGCCGTGGGGCGCGCGACGGTCTGCGGCCACGAAGGCGACCAGGAGCAGCACGCCGGCCAGGACCATCACTGCGGTGGTCGCGAGGTTGGACATCACTCCGGCCGCGCTGACCAGCAGTGCAGCTGTGGTGAGCAAGGTCAGCGACAGGGTGGGCACCGGGCTCGTCTCGGTGGTCTCGTTCGTGCGGGCCGGGAGTGCTTTGGGGACCAGGGCGGCGACGGCCAGAGCTGCGACCACGAGCACACCGAACGCCATTCGCCACGCTCCGAATTGAGCGAAGATGCCGCCGATGGCCGGGCCCGCGAACGTTCCGACGCCCCACATGGCCGAGACCAGTGCAGCGCCGCGAGTCCAGAGGTGTTGTGGCAGAGCTGCATTGATGACGGCGTAGCCGAGTCCTGCCAGGAGGCCGCCTCCTGCACCCTGGATCGTTCGGCCCACCAGCAGCAGTTCCATCGTGGAGCTCAGCGCGCACACGACGGTTCCGAGAGCGAAGATGGTCAGGCCGATCAGGTAGGCGCCTCGTGGTCCGCGGGCGGCGAGGATGTTGCTGACCAGCATCGAGGAGATGACGGACGCAATGAGGAAAACCGTTGCCGTCCAGGCGTAGTAGCGCTGGCCGCCGATCTGGTCGATGGCAGTGGGGAGCAGGCTGGTGGTGAGGTAGACGTTGGTGGCGTACAGCGCTACGCCGCCCGCGAGGACGGTTGCGGTGCCGAGGTAGCGGGTGCTGAGCAGCTGTCGCCAGGTTCCGGTCGTGGGTTCGGTGGAGGGGTGCATGATGACGAAGGTTAGGATCTCGAGTGCACTTCAGGTCAAATCCGTTCACCGGTTGGGAGGCAAAATGATCCGCAAAAGCGACGAGCTGTTGTCCATCGGTGAGGTTGCGGCCAGAACCGGTGCCGCAGTGTCGGCGGTCCGGTACTACGAGACCCTCGGGCTCGTTCCTGCCGAGCGGACGGCCGGAAACGTACGCAAGTTTCCACGTCACGCCATCAGGAGAATTTCGCTGATTCAGGTGGCGGTGCGGTTCGGGATCCCACTGGCGGAGGTGGCCGAGGTCTTCGCGTCGTTGCCGTCGGGTCGCACCCCGAACAAGCGTGACTGGGCCAAGATCTCGTCCGCCTGGAACCAGAGGTTGGAGGATCGAAAGCAGTCGATTGCGCGAATGCAACAGGAACTGA
The DNA here is from genome assembly GCF_003688915.1 of Rhodococcus sp. SBT000017. Taxonomy (NCBI): domain Bacteria; kingdom Bacillati; phylum Actinomycetota; class Actinomycetes; order Mycobacteriales; family Nocardiaceae; genus Rhodococcus; species Rhodococcus sp. SBT000017. The sequence goes on along the minus strand of NZ_REFU01000002.1, from coordinate 604,304 downwards.
CCGGGTGCATCGGCTGTGGCTGCCTCTCGCTGAACAAGTGCACCCTGCTCAATCCCGGCGACGAGCTGGGCAAGGCGGGGCCGGGGGCGCGGCTGATCTGAAGCGCCCCACCCTGCCTCCGATGTTCGGCAGCAGCTGACCGGTCCCCTTCGCGGATGCTGTCGATCGTCAGTGATGGCAGACGGCCTCGAGGTCGATGCCGTTGAGGTCGCGCACGAATGATCCGTAGTACGTGGCGTGGTATTCCGGCTGCAGTCCCGGCGGCCGGAGCTCGACTGCTCCTGCCGACAGTGCTGCGGCGTGGAAGGCATCGACCGTCGCGCGATCCGCGGCGCTGAAGGCGAGATGGGTGTGCGGACCGATGGCCGAACCCGGGGCGTCGACTATCCAGAAGAAGGGCTTCACCTGCGCCCAACCGAACGCGATCATCGCGAGCTGGTTCGCCTCGGGGGTGTGCGGTACCCGCATGATTTCGGTGATCCCCAGCGGTTCCAGGACAGCACCGTAGAACTCGGCGCTGGCACCGAGATCGGCGACGCCGATGTTGAGTTGGTCGATTTGGGAGCCTGTGCGGTCGGTGTTCGTCATGCGCTCGAGTGTTGCCGAGATCGCGGACATATTCGGTCCTGAATCGATTCGAAACGTCGTGTTCACTTCGCGGTAGACCCGATTATGGGCACAGTTCTCCCGGGCGCGAGAGCCTCGAATAATGGTGAGACGGGGTAACGAGATACGGATCGGGCAGGACATCTCCTTGCGGGCGGGGGCCACGCGTCGACAGTTCCTGACCTGGAGTGCGCTGGTGGGGGCGCTGGCGTTCACTCCGGGACTCGCGGGAACGACGGCGAACGCACAGTCCGTGGTGACTCCCGACTATCCGTTCCGTCTCGGCGTGGCATCCGGTGACCCACTGCCCGATTCGGTCGTGCTGTGGACCAGGCTCGCCACCGATCCCTTTGCGCCACTGGGCGGGATGACTCCCGGAGTGGTGCCGGTACGGTGGCAGATCTCGGCGGACGAGCGATTCGCGAGCATCACCCGCGAAGGTATCGAGCTGGCGACCGAGTTCGACGGCTGGTCGATTCACGTCGACGTCCGAGGGCTCGAGCCGGCTCGCGAATATTTCTATCGGTTCCTCGTCGGACCACATGCCAGTCCGGTCGGCCGCACCAAAACTGCACCGGCACTGGGCCAGCCGCTCAGCAAGCTCGATTTCGCCTGGGCGTCGTGCCAGAAGTGGGAGGACGGCTACTTCGGCGCGTACCAGGACTTGGCGGCGTCGAATCTCGATGTGGTGTTCTTTCTGGGCGACTACATCTACGAGTACGCGATCAAGGACGAGGGTGCGAGGCAGGGCGAGCCACGCAACGAATCGGCTGCCCGAGAAACCATGGTGCTCAGCGACTATCGAGACCGATATGCGCTGTACAAGGCGGACGAGAATCTCGCTGCGGCCCATGCGTCGGCACCGTTCGTCTCGACGTTCGACGATCACGAGGTGGACAACAACTGGGCCTCGCAGATCAGTCAGGACGATGACGACCCGCGAGAGTTCCTGTTGCGCAGAGCCGATGCGTTCAAGGCGTGGTGGGAGAACACGCCGGTTCGTGCGAATCTGAAGCCCGTCGGACCGGACATGACGGTCTATCGCCGGTTCTCGTTCGGCGATCTGGTGGACTTCTCGGTACTGGACACGCGGCAGTACCGCAGCGATCAGGCGCACGGGGACGGCGAGCATGCCCAGGACGCCGAGACGGCTGATCCGTCGCGCACGATCACCGGTGCGGCGCAGGAGAAGTGGATACTCGACGGGTTCGCATCATCGTCGACGTGGAACTTCTTGGCGCACCAGACGGTCATCTCGGACTTGGCCCGTGGGCTCGGCAGCGATCGCAAGGTCGGGATGGACCCGTGGAGCGGCTACGAGGCGTCTCGGCACCGAATTCTGGACGGGGCCAGGGATCGTGGCACGAAGAACGTCGCGTCGATCGTCGGCGACATCCATCGCACGATCGTCTCCGAACTACGCCGCGACTACCAGGATCAGGCGTCGCCGATCCAAGGCGTGGAGATCGCGACCACCTCGATCGCGTCGGGCAAGGACGGTGCCGACGTCGACACCGCCGGTGCGGCCATCGCCGAAGCCTCACCGCACGTCAAGTACGGCAACGCTCGGCGCGGCTATCTCCGCAGCACGCTGACTAACACCGAATGGCATTCGGAGGTAAGGGTTCTCGATGCGGTGTCGACGCCCGGCAAGGCGGTGCGCACAGCCGCGACCGTCACCGTCCCCGAAGGCCGCCCCGATATTCAGCTCGGTTGACGCCAACGGTCACTGACGAATTGCGAACATCGGCATCGCCAGACCGAGCAGCATCACGGTGAACAGGAACCATGCCGCGCCCTGCCAGATCGGCCACGTGCCACCGGCGCGGTAGGACTTGTATCCCAACGTCAGAGCTCCGATTCCGCCGAGGAAGCACACCGCGGGCACCGATGCGGCCAACACGGGGTTCGTGCGGTCGACGACCAGGAATACTGCGGTCAATGCCGCAGCCACCGCCACCACGGCCGCGCAGTATCCCGCCGCTTTGCGAAAGGCTCCGGGATCGCTCCAGCGCTTTTCGACGTCGCGGTCGGCGATGGTGCGTTCGGTCGGATCGTTGACGGGCATACCTGTGGGCTACCCGTTTCGCGCGGGTCTACCCACTTTCGAACGGTCAGCGACCGTCGGCGATGATCTGCGCGACGTTGCGTTCGGCGAGCGCGGTGATGGTCAGCGACGGGTTGGCGGCTCCGGTGCTGCCGGGGATCAACGCACCGTCGACGACGTAGAGCCCGGGGTGGCCCTTCACCCGCCCGTAATCGTCGGTGACGTCGCCCAGTACCGCGCCGCCGAGGGGGTGGGCGGTGAAGGTGTCGTCGACGTCGCGGGTGAACGGCTCGGCCGCGACGATGGTGCCGCCGGCCTGGGCCATCCGATTCTGCACGGAGCGCAGGGCTTCGACGGTGTCCCGGCTGCCACCCTTGGGCCAGTTCAGCGTCAATCGGTCTGTGGCGGAGTCGAATCCGAAGTTCCCGCGCAGTGGGTCGATGGTCATACCGAGTGAGCCGATGAAACCCAGGTTCATCGGAACGCCCGGGACGTACCAATTCTCGACGGTCAGTGGCAGTCCCGAGTCGTCGACGATGCGTGACGCGCAGGGCGCACCCTGCGGTCCGGCGGACATCGGCCCGAGGGAGCGGGTCATCGATGCGTCGCCGTTGGTGCCCCAGCCGGTGCCGACGAATTCGTTGAGGTTCGACAGCGCTCCGGTGGTGCGGGCGCGCATCAGCAGTTCGGTGGTGCCGATGGATCCAGCTCCGAGGACGAGGGTGTCGCAGGTGAGAGCGCGTGTCTCGACGACGTTGCCGAACGGATCCAGGCGTTCGATCTCGACGCGGTAGCGGCCGCCGGATTCGGCACCGATCGCCGCGACGCGGTGGCTGTGACATACCGTCGCGCGGCCGGTGGCCTCGGCCTGGGGGATGTAGTTCTGCGTCAGGTCGTGCTTGGCGCCGTTGGAGTTGCCGAAGGTGCTGGCACCGACGGTTGCGGACGGCCTCGAGCGGCCGCCGATCTCGTCGCGGACGACGTTCCAGTTCCAGTTGCCGTCCACTGCCTGGGGGGTGAAGCCTGCCCGCCGGGCGTGGTCGTCCCAGGTGCGCGAGTGTGCGAAGTTCGGGCTGTTGTAGACGTCCTCGGGCATCGGCGACGGCCGGAGCATCGAGCGGGCCTTCGGGTACCAGGTGGCGGCCATCTCGTCGTAGTTCAGTCGTCCGCCGAAGGAGAGGTCGAAGAACTTCTTGTCGGGGGCGATGGTGACGCCGGTGTACACGATCGAGCCGCCGCCGACGGCCGCGCCGCGCCAGACCGAGAGGTTTTCGTAGCGGGTGGTGTCGAGTACGCCGCCGAACAGGTCGACCGGTCCGACGGGCATTCCGGTGATGTTGGTGAACGAGGTCTGTTGCCACAGTCCGCGTCCGTCGGCGGTCATGTCAGCGGTGAAGATCTCGCGCCACGGGTCACGTGGCCAGCGCAGTCCGCGTTCGAGGACGGTGACCTGGGTGCCGGCCTGCGCCATCCGGAGGGCGGCGGCGCTGGCACCGAACCCGGAGCCGATGACGAGTACGGGGGAGTGGTCCGGTGGGCGCGGGGGATCGGCGAACAGCTCGGGGACCAGTGATCGGATTCGTTCGGCACCGATGGGGAGTGCGCCTGCTGTGGCAGAACCCGGCAGTCCGGCTGAGCTCAGGACCGGAGC